>DATHQA010000351.1:0-4570 GCA_035483375.1 Rhizomicrobium sp.
CCCTGAAGCTCGCGCTGACGTTCGATAACGTCGGGCGAATTCTCGCCCGTCCCCAGCATGACGCCGAGCGCGAGCGGCTGTGCGGTGGTCTGGCTGAAGCCGCCATTGTCGCCGAAGAACACGGTGAGCGCGGGCGAAAGCTTCGCGAACAATGTCGCATCCATGCCCTTGATGAGACTCAATTCATCGACCGTGTGGTAATTGCCGTTGCGCGGCTTTATGCCGAGAGACACATAGGCTGGCGCTTCCGCCCCATTCGGCCGCGCATCGTCATCATCGTCCTGCCAGTCTTCGAACGTGTCGACAAGCTGATCGAGGCGGCTGCCGCCGACACCGGCAGCGGAGAACATCGTGCGCACCTGATCTTCGTTGATGCGATTGATCGGGATCTTGCCGCGCTCGTCTTCGATCACAATAGTCAGCGTCGTATCGCCGAAACGGATTGTCGTCGGCCGAGAGTCGATGGCCCAACGTTGCGTGTGATCCTGCAGGCCGATGCCGTGAATAGCCTCGGCCACGCCCGCATCCGCGGCCGCGGCGAGCTTCGCATTCTCATACTGTGCGACGACACTCGCCGTCGCGCCGCGATTGGCGGCAAGGATTTCATAGGCGATGAGCGCGAAGGCGGCAATTCCGACGATTGCCACGATCATCGCGTAGCCATCGTCATTGCGTTTCACGGATGAAAGACCCTCGACGGCGGTAACGGCTCCGCCGAATGGATTTTTTCCTTCAGTTCGTCGGTGATGGCCTGCGCCTGCGTCGCGCTGCGTATCACGCGCGGTGTCAGCAGCACGAGAAGCTCCGTGCGATCGTGCTCGTCATCGGTCGATCCGAACAGATTGCCGAGCAGCGGAATCTTGTCGAGGAGAGGAATGCCCTCCTTGCCCTTCGTGCGCTTGTCAGTGATGAGGCCGCCAAGCGCTACGGTCTGCCCATCCTGAATGGCGATGGAGCTTGCGACTTTACGTTCTGAAATCGTGGGCGACTGGATCGCGCCTGTCGTGGGATTCACGACATCGCTCACTTCCTGCGAGATGTCGAGCAGCACGAGCCCGCCATCATTGACGCGGGGCGTAACTTTCAGGATCACGCCCGTGTCGCGATAATCGACCGAATTCACGATGGGCGCGCTCGTCGTGTCGGTGCTCACGGCGGAGGCCGTGATGATCGGCACTTCGTCGCCCACTTGCAACGCGGCCGTGTGGTTGTTGAGCACAAGCAATTTCGGCGCGGAGAGCACATTGACTTTCGTGATGTTGGAAAGTGCGTTCAGCGTCGCCTGGATCGTGCTGTTGTTGCTGAAGATATAATTGAAACCGGGGAAGGCGGGCAGCAATGCCGATGTTATGCCGGAACCGAGAATGGTTTGGCTCTGCCCCGCCTGGAACGACCATTGCAGGCCATATTGCAACTGATCGGTGAGCGTGACCTCCGTGATCGCGGCTTCGATGAGCACCTGCAACGGCAGTACATCGAGCTTATGCAGCGCGTCTTCGATGATGTTGTATTGCCGCGGCGTCGCATAGACGACGATGGCGTTATTCGAATCGTCACTTGTCACCGTGATGGGCGACGTCGAACCCGATAGTATGAGTAATTGCGAGACGGGAGCGGTCGTCCCGCCGGAGCCCGTGTCGGTTCCATTCGTGACGGCTTCATCGGACGAGAAGACGGATGATTGTCCGCTACTGCTTCCGGTGCTGTTTCCTCCATTGCTTTGCATCTGCTGTTGCTGTTGCAATGCCGAGGCCAGGATGCCCGGTAGCGAATTCTGCTGCGGCTTCGTGCCCACTGTAGGCGACGGCCCGTTATGGCTCGTCGAACCGCCGAACGCATTGACGAGCACGGTTGCGAGATCGGAAGCTTTGCCGTTCTGAACGCGATAAACGAACAACCTGCGCTCGCTCGTTTCGCCTTCGCGGTCGAGCATGTCCATCCAGCGTTTCACATCGTCGAGATATTGCTTCTGCGACGAGATCGCCAGAATGCCGTTGAGATGTTCGATAGGGATGAGGCGCACCAGGCCCGCGGTCGGCGCGCCTTGCGCATTCATAAGACTATCCAGCTCCGGCATGAGCGTTTTCGCATCGGCATGTTCCGGCACGAGCAGCACGAAGGACATGCCGCGCAGCCAGTTCACGTCGAATTGCTGGATAAGATCGCGGATCGATTTGCGCTCTTCCGTAGAGCCCTGAATGAGCAGGATGTTGCGGCCCGCATCGGCTTGCGAAATCGCATTCTGCGGCACGAGCGGATCGAGCAGCTTCTTCAATTCCGGCGCATTGACGAAATGAAGCTCGACGGCTTCGGTGCCGTAAGCAGGCTCGCCCGCCGTTACGAATTGCGGCTGGCGCTTGGCTTCGGCGAGCGGCACGATCGTGTACACCGCACCACGCTTCACAAGACCCAGATTCGCGGCCTTCAACGAATCTTCCAGCACGGGAAACACATCGCCCTTCGCAACGGGATGCGCCGTGACGACCGTCACCGTGCCGGACACAGACGGATCGACGGCATAATTCAAGCCCAGAATATCGCCGAGGATCGCCTTCGCCGCTTCATGCACATCGACGTTCGGGAAATTGAGCGTCACGTCATTGCTGTTCTGTGCGGGCGCGTTCGGCGCTTGCGCGAAGGCCGGCGTCATCACGCAGCCCAACGCAGCCGCACTCAGCACGACAGCGAACAATTTCGACCGTAAACCCTTCATGGGGACATTCCGCTGTTGTTCTGATCGTCGCTGTTCTGATCGCTGCCCGTCGTATCGCTTTGTTCGTCGTCGGTGTCGCCGCCGCTGCCATCGTCCGCCGCCGGTTTCACGGGCAGCGTCGAAGCCGCCTGCGGTTGCGGCTGCGGCACCGTCAGAATGCGGCGTTCGTCACCGCGCCCCAGCGTCAATTGATGCGGATCGGCGGCGATGAATTTCCAGCCATCCACATCCTGTCCCGGCCCCACGCGCTCGATCGTTCCACTCGGCGTCCGCACAAGCGCTGCTGCGTTCGAACCCGCAACCGCAATGCCGAGGACCGTATAGCCGAACATCGCGCCTTCCGCGGCGAGTTCCTTATCGGGCGCGCGGTCGGGCGCGAAGATCGGTTGCTGCAGGATAAACTTATACGCACCCGTCTGCGGTGCGGCGGGTTCGCGCACGCGCCGAGGCGCCAAATCCGACGCCGCCGGCAGCGTCGTCACCGCCGGAAACATCAATTGGAAGCCTGCGCCTGCGAACAACGCGAAAGCCGCAACCGCCGGAACGAGCACCCCGCCGCTACGAAGATTGAACAAAGGGGGCTGCGATTTCAATGCGGACCGCCATCGGTTCCAGATGCCCGGTCTGAAAGGCGCGATCGGCAGCGACCGAAACGTATTCAATAACGACATAAGGAGCCTCGCTATCCAATCTTGTCAGGCATTTGTAAAGTTGCATATCCGTCAATTGCAGGTCCGCGCGCACGCGCACCCAGCCTTGCGGCACGTCGTTCTGCACATCGCCGATGTTCTGCAGGCTTCCGCCCTCATCGGCCACTAGTTTGTTGATACGCGTTTTGAGCGCCTGCGCGGCGAGCACCTGGCTCTGCGCGAGAACGGCATATTGTGCAGCGGATTTTTTCTGCGCATCGGCCTGAGCGCGCCACACCGGGATTCCTTCAAGCACGCGCTGATTGCGCGCATAGATGTTGAGAATCTCATGGCGTTCCGCCGCTCGGTTGAGGAACCCCTGCACAAGCGGACTGATGATGCCGACCCACGCCACCGCGATGACGGCGACGAGGATACCGATGGCGACGATGCGTTTCTCGCGCGGGTTCAGCGGATTCATCGCGCATCTCCAGGCTTCACATCGGCCGCGATATCGAACGGCTTCATCGATTTGTCTTTCGGCGCCTGCATCGAGGAGCCGATTTCATGCGCATTGTGCAGCGCATTCGACGTTTCGAGCGGCGTGAGAAGGTCGGCGGCGCCATTGCGATAACCTGCGATGTGGACGGTCTGGCCGTTCCACTCGAAACGCTGCGCCCAAGCATTTGTCGGCAATGCTTTCGACACGGCGTTGAGCACGAAGAGCGGATCGTTGCGTTTCTTCTCTGCAATGAGTTGCGCGCGGCGTTCGGATTCCGTCGCGACCTTGCCGCGCAGACGCAGCGCCACGGCGACGGTCGCGCGTTGCGATTCCACATTCTGGCGCAGCGCTTCGAGATCGGAGGAATCACGAAACACGAGCAAGCCGATATTCGCCACTGCGAGAACACCGACCGCCGCCCACCAATAGGACAGTTTCATGCGCCCTGCGCCCTGCGCATTGCGCGCGGCAGGCAGGAAATCAAAATGGATATTCGAGCCTGCATTGCCCATTGCGCCAATCGCGGACGGTACGAGATCGTTCGCTTCGGCGCGCGACAGTGCCTGTGTCACGGTCGCGCGCGGCAGCACGCCGAGCAGAATTTTCTGCCGTTCGTTCTGCTGATCGCGCTGGATCACTTCAAGATCGTGGAACACCGCCTCTTCGCGGAAAGGCGTGAGACGATCGATATCGAGCGCCACCATGCGGCGGATATCGGCGAGCGGC
>DATHQA010000352.1:0-11000 GCA_035483375.1 Rhizomicrobium sp.
GATGTCAGCGCCAGAATAAGGATCGGAAAATCCGCCGGATTCACTTTGCGATACGTGGGATTGGAGCGTAGCGCCGCAGGCAGATCGACACGCGCGGCATTGATCGCGGCTTGTACATCGCGCGCAGCACCGTCGATATCGCGGTCGATGCCGAATTGCAGCGTCACGCGCGTTTGCCCGACGGAGCTTTGCGAGGTCATCTCGCTTACATCGGCAATCGTGCCGAGATGGCGCTCAAGCGGCGTGGCCACACTCGTGGACATCGTTTCGGGACTGGCACCGGGCATTTGCGCCGTCACCGAAATGGTCGGGAAATCGATATTGGGCAGCGGCGAAACGGGCAACAGGAAAAACGAAGCCCCGCCCGCAAGCGCAAGGCCAACCGTCAACAACGCCGTCGCAATCGGCCGCTTGATGAAAATGGTCGAAATGCTCATGACGCGGTTTGCGTACGCGCGCGCCATTCGCGCATGCGCTTCGCGAGGTCGTCGAAGTAAATGTAGATCACAGGCGTCGTGAACAGCGTCAGCAATTGGCTGACGAGCAATCCGCCGACGATGGAAATGCCGAGCGGATGGCGAAGTTCGGATCCCGTGCCGCTACCGATCATGAGCGGCAAGGCGCCGAACAACGCCGCCACGGTCGTCATCATGATGGGCCGGAAGCGCAGCAGCGCCGCCTGATGGATCGCGTCGCGCGGGCTCTTGTTCTCGTTGCGCTCGGCTTCCAATGCGAAGTCGATCATCATGATCGCGTTCTTCTTCACGATGCCGATGAGAAGAATGATGCCGATGATCGAAACAATGTTGAGATCATGCCCGGTGACAATGAGCGCGAGCAACGCGCCCACGCCCGCCGACGGCAGCGTGGACAGGATCGTCACGGGATGGATGAAGCTCTCATACAAAACGCCGAGCACGATATAGACGGTGATGATCGCAGCGAGGATGAGCAGCAACTCATTGCCCAGCGCGGACTGGAACGCGAGTGCCGAACCTTCCATCGTCGTCGTCAGGCTCGCAGGGATGCCGGCATCCTTTTCGGCCTTGCGCACCGCATCGACCGCGCTGCCGAGCGAATAGCCTGATGCGACATCGAACGAGATCATCGCCGCGGGGAATTGGCCCAGATGATCGATCTCAAGCGGCATGGGCGTTTCTGTGACATGCGCGAGAGCCGAAAGCGGCACCTGTCCGCCGCCCGCAGACGGCAGATAGATGCTCGAAAGCGACGTGACCGAACTTTGCAAACCGGGATCGGCTTCGAGGATCACGCGATATTGGTTCGATTGCGTGAAGATCGTGGAAATGATGCGCTGGCCGAACGCATCGTAAAGCGCGTTGTCGATGGTCGCCGCCGTGATGCCGAAGCGCGCGGCGGTATCGCGATCGATCGCGATATAGGCGGACGAGCCCTTGTCGAGAAACGAACTCGACACATTGGCAAGTTCGGACGCTTTGGAAAGCCGGTTTAGAAGCTTCGGCACCCATGTGTTGAGGTCTGCGGTCTTCGCGCTTTCGAGCACGAATTGATATTGCGCGCGGCTCACCGTCGAATCGATGGTCAGATCCTGCACGGGTTGCAGATAAAGCGAGATGCCGGGCACGCCCTTCACATTGCGCATGATCGCGCGGATCGTGCCGTCCATGCTGCGCGCGCGGCCGTCCTTCGGTTTCAGATTGATGAGGAAGCGGCCGCTGTTCAGCGTGTTGTTCGTGCCGTCGACGCCGATGAACGAAGAAACGCTCACGACATCGGGATCGCGCAGGATCTGTTTGGCAAGCGCTTCCTGGCGCTGCGCCATCGCATCGAAGGAAACGGTCGGCCCCGCTTGCGTGATGCCCTGGATAAGGCCCGTATCCTGTTCGGGGAAGAAGCCTTTCGGGATCACGATATAAAGCAGCACGGTGAAGACGAGGGTGATGACGGCGACAAGCAGCGTGAGGGGCTGACGGTCCAGCACCCAGTTGAGCAGGCGGTCATATTCGTGGATGAGGCGGTCGAATTGTTTCTCCGACCAGCGCGCGATTTTGCCTTGTTCTTTGCGTTCTTCAGGCGGGCGCAGAAGTTTCGCGCACAGCATGGGTACGACGGTGAGCGAAACGACCGCAGAAATGAGGATCGTGATCGCGAGCGTCACCGCAAATTCGCGGAACAGGCGGCCCACGACTTCGCGCATGAAGAGAAGCGGGATGAGCACAGCGATGAGCGAAACAGTCAGCGAAACGATCGTGAAACCGATTTCGCCCGCGCCTTTCAACGCCGCCTGCAACGGCTTTTCGCCGTTTTCGATATAGCGCGAGATATTCTCGATCATCACGATGGCGTCGTCCACGACGAACCCCGCGGAGATCGTTAGCGCCATGAGCGAAAGATTGTTGAGCGAATAACCGAGCAGGTACATCACCGCAAACGTGCCGATGATGGACAGCGGCACGGAAAGGCTCGGGATGAACGTCGCGGGCACGCTGCGCAGGAACAGGAATATGACAAGAACCACAAGCACGACGGCCAGCCCCAGTTCGAACTCGACATCCGCGACGGAAGCGCGGATCGTGTTCGTGCGGTCGGTCAGAATCGTCATCTGCACGGCGGCCGGAAGGCCCGCCTGAATCTGCGGCAGGATATCCTTGATCGCATCGACGACCGAGATGACATTCGCGCCGGGCTGCCGCTGCACATTGATGAGGATGGCCGGCGTCGTGTTCATCCAGCTCGAAAGCTTCACATTCTCCGCGCTGTCCACGACGCTTGCGACATCGGACAGATGCACGGGCGCGCCGTTCTTATAGGCGACGACGATGTTGCGGTAATCGTCCGCGCTTTGAAGCTGGTCGTTGGCGTTGATCGTGTAGGCGCGGCTGGCGCCGTCGAAGCTGCCTTTCGGCGCGTTCGAATTGGCGTTGGAGATCGTCGTGCGCAGATCGTCGATGTTGAGGCCGTAGGCTGCGAGCGCCTGGATATTTGCGCGTACGCGCACAGCAGGCCGCTGTCCGCCCGCGATACTCACGAGACCCACACCGGGAAGCTGCGAAATCTTCTGCGCCACACGCGTGTCGGCGAGATCCTCCACCTGCGTGAGCTTCATCGCTTTCGATGTCATCGCGATCGTGAGGATCGGCGCGTCGGCAGGATTGACCTTCGCGTACACGGGCGGCGCGGGCAGGCTTTGCGGCAGCAGATTGCTCGACGCGTTGATCGCGGCCTGAACTTCCTGTTCCGCAATATCGAGGCTCAAACTCAGATCGAATTGCAGCGTGATGACGGACGCACCCGCCGAACTCGACGACGACATTTCCTTGAGGCCCGGCATTTCGCCGAATTGGCGTTCGAGCGGGGCTGTGACGGAAGACGTCATCACCTCCGGGCTCGCGCCGGGAAGGAAGGTTTGCACCTGAATGGTCGGATAATCGACTTCGGGCAGCGCCGACAACGGCAGGTACAAATAGCCGACAATGCCCACGAGCAATATCGCGATCATCAACAGCGATGTCGCGACAGGCCGTAAGATAAAGGGCGCGGAGGGATTCATTTAAACGGTGGCCTTCACGGGCCGCCGCTATCGGGTTGATCGGGCCGCTTCATCAGCTCTTCGTAATGCTGCTTGATCCAATCCATGCGCTGATCGCGCTCCATGCCGCGCAATTGTGTGCGCTCGGCGGGCGTGAGCTTCTTCATGATCTTCATGAACATGCCGCGACGGCCGCTATGGGCTTGCGGGGGCGTGGAGCCGGGTGCGGCCGCGCTCGGCGCGTTCACCTTGCCCTTCATATTGGGAAGCGTGACGTCCGCGCCGTCGCTCAAGCGGTCCGAACCGTCCGTCACGACGGTGTCGCCGGGCTTCAGACCCTGCGTGATATCGATCTTGTCGCCATCCGTGGGCCCGATCGTGACCGTCCGCATGCTGACGGTTTTGTCGGCGTTGACGACATACACATAGGTGCCTTGCGAACCGCGCTGGATGGCGGCGCCCGGCACATAGGTTTGATCGTGCAGCGTATCGACAAGCAGCTTTATATTGACGAACTGGCTCGGGAACAGCTTGTTGTCCGTGTTGTCGAACATCGCGCGCAGTTTCACGGTGCCTGTCGTCGTGTCGATTTCGTTGTCGACGGTCGAAAGCGTGCCCGTCGTGAGTTTCACCGTCTGCGCGCGGTCGTAGGCATCGGCGGAAAGCGTCGCGCCTGCATTCACGCGGCCCATGATCTGGTTCACATTGTCTTCGGGCAGCGCGAACACGACCGAAATCGGCTGCAATTCCGTCACGACGACGATGCCGTTGGTCTGGCCCGCTTCGATGAGATTGCCGGGATCGACCTGACGCAGGCCCACGCGCCCCGCAACCGGCGACGTCACCTTGCAATAGAGAAGGTTGATGCGCGCGGTTTCGACATTGCCTTCGTCGGATTTCACGACGCCCTGATCCTGCAGCACGAGCGCTTCCTGCGTCGCGACCGTCTGCTGCGAGATCGCGTTCTGGGCCGCGAGCGAGCGATAACGGCCGAGATCGATGACGGCATTGGCGAGGGCCGCCTTGTCGCGGTCGAGCGCGCCTTGCGCCTGATCCAGCGCCGCCTGGAATGTGCGCGGATCGATCTCCGCCAGCACCTGACCCGCCTTCACCATCTGGCCTTCGGCGACGTCGAATTTGAGAAGCTCGCCGCTCACTTGCGGCCGCACTGTGACGGTCGCGAGCGGCGTCACGGTGCCGAGGGCAGTGAGCCTGATATCGATATCGCCCTGCGCCGCGACGGCCACGCCCACCGGCGTCGGCCCGCCTGCGCCAAACCCTTTGCCATGCTGGGACGTGGCCGAAGGCTTCACCGCCCAGATGAGCAGCAGCACGGCCAGAAGCCCGAGCCCGATCCAGAACACGCGCTCGCCGCCGGGCAGCCTCTGCGCCCAGCGCCGCCAGGCAGGAATCGTACCCTGCACGGCCGGGCGGGCATCGCGCGCATTCGCAAGTGTATCAGGCCTGTCCATCGCCATTCGCCATCCGGCCCCAAAGCCTAAGTTGCATAGCAGAGGAGAGTTCCCCAAATTTGTCCGAATTGTCGCGAGCTTGGCAGGGTCTCTCGCGGTTTTTGATGCTCTATGTCATGTTTGTGGCGAGGAAACACAAAGGCTTGAGTAAGCATGACGTCTGAAAGCGATGTGATGGAAGCCCCCGCGCCCGCAACAGAGGCCGCGCCCGCACCAGCCGCCGAGGCAGCACCCGCAGGCCCCGCGCCGGTCAAGAACGCGCCTACGGGCATATTGTGGCTCGCCTCCTACCCCAAATCCGGCAACACCTGGACGCGCACCTTCCTCCATACTCTGTTGAAAATCCTGGAGAACGCCGAGGACGACGCCCAGGACATCAACGAGATGAACGAATTCACGACCTGGGAAATCTCCGCCCGCGCCTATGAGCACCATCTGGGCAAACCGCCCAAGGATTGCGACCGGGCCGAGATCGCGGCCATCCGCCCCAAGGTGCAGCAGGAAATCGCCGAGCGCACCGAAGGCCTCGCCCTCATCAAGACGCATCACGCGCTCGTCATGGATCGCGGCGTGCCGACGATCAATTTCGGGGTCAGTTCGGGCGCGGTCTATATCGTGCGCAATCCGCTGGACGTTGCGATCTCCTTCTCGCACCACATGAGTTCGACCGTCGATCACGCGATCGAGGAAATGGCGATGGTCGGCCTTGAAACCGCCGTCACCGACAAGAGCGTGTATGAGGTCTATGGCTCATGGAGCCAGCATGTCGAAAGCTGGACGCGGCGGCCGCACCGCACGGTCTATATCCAGCGTTACGAGGATCTCATCGACAATCCGTTCCGCACCTTCGGCGCGCTGGCGCGGCATCTGCTGCTCCGGCCCACCGCCGAACAATTGGGCAAGGCCATCGAGCGTTCGTCGTTCGAGAATCTGCAGAAGCAGGAATCCAAGGCGGGCTTCCGCGAGAAGCCGGAAAAAGCGGAGAAATTCTTCCGTCAGGGCAAATCCGGCGTGTGGCGCGAACAACTCTCCCGCCGCCAAATCCGCCGCATCGTGCGCGACCATCATGTGCAGATGCGCAGGTTCGGATATCTCACCGAGGATTTGATGCATTTGGTGCCTTAGGATTAGGGGCTTGCCTCTTTTTTCCTCGTCGCCGTGAAGTGTATTGCGGAATGTTAGCGATGACCGCGAGTACGACCGCCTATTTCGTCCAAGCCGGTTTAGGAGGAGCAGCGGGTGTTGGAGTGTCAGCATGGGCGTTGTTTCAGATGCTCTCAACCGGGGAAATCCAGCGTAAAAAGGCTTCAAAAATTTTACGCGACAAGACAACCCGAAGATATTTTGGGGTTTCGTTATATTTTGTGTGGTTGGGTTATGCGCAATGTCATATGGGACATTCATTTGTGTGGAAGCGTTAGTGATGGGCTGTCCAAACTGCGTTGACGCGTGGACTGGGGAGAAAATGCCTAGCCCGTAGCTGCAGCATAGCTGGTTGATTTATTATGTATCAAGGACGCGCAAAGATTCGAGGGCAGGCGCAGTGTTGCCGAAAGTTTGACGATAGCTTCTGCCATGAACCGCAGCGTTCACCCACGCGACGTCATCGACAGATATTTGAATCGCTCCAAAGTTACATGGTTTTTCGGGATCATCGATAAGCAGCGCTCTGTTTGGTGAATTGGATAATAAAGCGCGAGGTGTGTGGGAGCCTGAGTGTCCGAACCGGTACCCAGCAAATTTATAACGGGCTGATCGCTGGTTATGAAAGGAAGCTCTGTATTGTTTTCCAGTAGCGCGAGCGGCATGCGTTTCCGATCACGAAAAAGACTGTAAGCAACGTTAGTTGCGAGTATGTGACTAAGCACATTCCAGACGCGCGACAGATCAATTCCAAGGGTGGCTTTGTGTAAATCGATCATTTTTCGCTTCATACCATTTGTCCGGAAATATTGGACACAAAGAGAAAGCAAAAATGGAATGCACCTATCAGCGTCTTCGTAGAAGTCGATCTTTCCTTGCCTCGCGGATTCGATAAGAGGAGAGAAATCGGTTTCAAGGCGCGAATGGTACTCCTCTTCGGTGTTGATTATCTGCTGATCGAGTTCCTTCACGAATTCTGGGTGTTTTGCCTCAAATTCCGCAGTTAACTCACGACGCAAGTTGGCACTTAGAGTGAACATCATCATATAATTATTGTTGACTTGCCGAGAATGCGGAAAGGGGTCTATCCACATTTTCTGCAAGTAACTGATATCGTCCGGTTCCAATGCATGTAGCTGATTGAAGTGCCGTTCAACGGCGACGTCTTTGATGTTTGCAAGACGTATGCGACCGTCTTGTAGGCAGAACAGCCTATCCCGCGTTGACCACTCCCGAAGATAACTCTTCGAGACATGATGCTGACATTTTACTACATTGCTCATTTATAAAATTGAACATAGTTCGCAAGGCGCAGCCCTCGCGCAGGATGCGTCAGCCGTTACGAGAAAAAGCAACGCTATGAGATTTTGCGTCCGCATCTTATTGCTTTGCAAGTTGTTCGCCCATCAGCCGATGCAGAAGGTTGATCGCCTTTAGCGGGCGGATCATCACCTTGAAATGCGTGATCAGAGTGCCGTCTTCGTTGAAAGTGATGATGTCGACACCGTTGATCCTGATTTCCTCGATCTCGTTCTCGAACTCCAGCACCGCGCCGTTGTCGCTAAGCCATTCGCCGACATATTTGAAACCGGGGTCGCCCAGCACCTTTGCCGCGCCCGCCAGATATTTGAACGTGAGTTCGCGTCCGCGTTGCGGCGTATGCACGACGGGGCTCTCGAACACGGCGTCGGGATGCAGCAAGTCCCATAGCTTTCCGTGGTCCGGGGATTTTATGTAATCGTGCCAGCGGTCGAGCCCGGTCATCCGCATCGGACATCTCCATTGTTTGCAGGTGGCGTTATAGCCCGGATCGCGGTGGATGCGTGGTCGTCCTCAATTGTCATGGCCCGCACTCCGGCGGGCCATGACACCGAGGGTTGAGGTCGCAAGAACGGAGAAGCCTCCACTGCCCCAACGTCCGCTGACAAATTGTCAGAAATATTGGCCGCGCAAAGCCTTGAAACGCGAAAAACCGTTCCCCATTTGTCCCGTATGAGACGATGGAGCATTCGGACGTGCAGACCTAGCGTTACCGCAAGACCAGACAGGTGAGGGCGCAAGCTTGCGTGCGTCCGCGCGTGGAAGGACGGGCCTCTCGACCCATAGGCGCTGACGCGAGCGCGGGACACGGAGGAAACCTTTCCCGCAACACCGGGGAGATTGAAGCGAGGGTGCTTGCGGTTGGCCGTCCGGTCTTCCGTCTGCCTGCCGCGTAGCGATGGAATTAGAAAAGGCCCGATCCGCATGACCATGCGGGCCGGGCCTTTTTTTAGACAGAGCGCAATCCCGCGAAGTGTGAAGCGGTTCGCGTCAGATTGCGCGACCAAAAAAGGAGCTAGATGATTACAGCCGCTCGACGATCGTCACATTGGCGAGGCCGCCGCCTTCGCACATCGTCTGCAGGCCGTATTTCTTGCCGCGGGCCTTCAGCGCATGGACAAGCGTCGCCATGAGCTTCGTGCCCGAACCGCCCAGCGGATGGCCAAGCGCAATCGCGCCGCCATTGACGTTGATCTTTTCGGGGTTCGCGTCGAGCTGGCGCAGCCATGCGACGGGCACGGGCGCGAACGCCTCGTTGACCTCGTAGAGATCGATGTCGTCGATCTTGAGGTCGGCCTTGCGCAGCGCGCGTTGCGTGGCGGGGATCGGGGCTTCAAGCATGATGACGGGATCGTGGCCGATGACCGTCATGTGGACGATGCGGGCGAGCGGCGCGATGCCGAGCGCCTTCAGCCCGCGCTCATTGACGACCATGACGCCCGAGGCGCCGTCGCAGATCTGGCTCGATGTCGCCGCCGTCACGCGGCCGCCTTCGGCGAGGAGCTTCACGCCCTTGATGCCGTCCAGGCTCGCTTCGAAGCGGATGCCTTCATCGACGTGATGCATTTCCTTCGTGCCGTCTTTCGTAGTGATTTCGAGCGGCACGATCTCGGCGTTGAAGGCGCCTGCCTGGGTGGCGGCAATCGCCTTGCGATGCGAGTTGTAGGCGTATTCGTCGAGTTCGTCTTTCGTCAGGTCGTATTTCTTCGCCATCATTTCGGCACCCATGAACTGGCTGAACTGGATGCCGGGATAGCGCTCTTCCATGCGCGGGCTCTTGTACATGCCGAAGCCTTCCTTGGCGGGAAGCATCGCGGAAAGGCCCATCGGCACGCGCGTCATGCTTTCGACGCCGCTCGCGATGACCACGTCCATCGAGCCGCTCATCACGGCCTGCGCCGCGAAGTGGAGCGCCTGCTGCGAGGAGCCGCATTGGCGGTCCACGCTCGTCGCCGGAACGCTTTCGGGAAGCTTGGAGGCGAGCACCGCGTTGCGCGCGACGTTGATGGCCTGCTCGCCGACCTGGCTCACGCAGCCCATGATGACGTCTTCGACCTGCGCCGGGTCGATGCCCGTGCGGTCCACCAGCGCATCCAGAACCTTGCCGGCGAGATCGACAGGATGCCAGCCCGCAAGCTTGCCGCCCTTTTTCCCGCCTGCCGTGCGCGCCGCAGCGACGATGTATGCCTCAGCCAGTTACGCCTCCAAAATTCCGGGGGCGATTGGCTTAAACCATCACTGACAATTTCTCAAGATTATGCGCGCAAACGAAACGGCCCCGCCGATAGCGAGGCCGTTTTTGCAGCTCGAAAGCGTGACTTAACGCTTTTGCGCGCTCGAGCTGCCGTAATTGCTGGGCTTGGTCGTGCCCTGTTGGCCGCCGGTGCTTGCACCCTTGCTGCCGCTCATACTTTCGGATTGCTGGCCGCTTTGCTGGGAACCCTTGTGAGCACGGTTCTCCGTTTCGCGGTTCTTGTCCTCATTGCGATTTTCATTGTTTGCCATTTTCTAGGCTCCTTCAGTGGGGCCTACACAAAACGTGCGGCGTGCACGACCGTTCCGAGAAGAACGGAAATTATCCTTTTTTCATAATGGCTTAGAAGGAACCCGCGGGAACTTCCTAAGCAGCCGGATCGGCGAATTTCGGTTCCCGCTTCTGCATATTCGCCATGACGGCTTCTATCTGGTTCGGCGAACCGATGAGAGCAACCTGTTCTTCCGTTTCGACGCGCAGAATCGTCGCCGGATCGGCCTCGGTCGAAAGATTGAGCAGCCGCTTGGCCGCGCGGATCGCATGTGGACTCTTGCCTGCGATCTCGCGCGCAGTGGCGAGTGCTTCGGCGCGCGGGTCATCGCAAACGCGAGTCGCAAAGCCGTAAGCGAGTGCCTCGGTGCCGGAGAACACGCGTCCGGTATAAGTAAACTCGCGGATGACATCATTGCGCGCAAGTTCCGGCATAAGGAGAATGCCTGTCATATCGGGCACAAGGCCCCATTTGACCTCCATGACGGACATTTTCGCATCTGCCGCGATGTAACGCATGTCCGCGCCAAGCGTGAGTTGGAAGCCGCCGCCGAACGCCACGCCATGGATCGCAGCAATAACGGGCACGGGAATCTGCCGCCATACAAACACTGCCTGCTGCGCGCGATTGGCAATGCCGAATTCGCGCGCAGCGAGGTCGGCCGTGCGATTGCCTTTCGCATCGGCCATCTGCGCAAAGCTCATCATGTCCAGACCGGCGCAGAACGCGCGTCCTTCGCCGGAGATCACAACGGCGCGGATCGCGACATCACGCTTGAGCATTTCGCCCGTTTCGATGAGCGCGTGAAACATCGCGAGATCGAGCGCGTTCATCTTGTCCGTCCGCACGAGGCGGACATCCGCCACGCCGTTCTCGATGTTCACTGTCACGCGATCCGTCATGAAGATTCTCCTGCCTGTTCATCGGCACTTTAGAGACGCTTGCGAGAATCGCCAGCGGCGGTTTTGGTTAGGAAACGGTCATCGAAAAGCTCAACTTTGAACTTTCGCGCAATTTTGTTGTCCCCCT
>DATHQA010000353.1:0-8878 GCA_035483375.1 Rhizomicrobium sp.
GCGATAGAGATAAGGCTGGCCCCACGGATCGTGCAGCGCACTCTCCTTGCGCAAATAAGGCCCGTTCCATCCGGCTGCGGTGGAGGGTGCGGCGACCAGCGCCTCCAGCCCTTCCGACGGTGTCGGATAACGCCCGACATCGAGACGGAACAGTTCGAGCGCCGCCGTCACGTTCTGGATCTGCACGCGCGCGGTCTGCGTGCGCGAGGTGCCGAGATATTTGAGCACCTGCGGCGCAATGATCGCGGCCAGCAATCCCATGATTGCGAGCACGACAAGTAGTTCGAGCAGCGTGAAGCCTTCTTCACGGCGTGTGATTGAGAGTCGTTTCATCATGGTCCTAGCGCCAAATCGTTAAAGCCAAGGATTGCGGACATTATAGACGCGATGGTTCCTGCCACCAAAACGCCCATAACAACCGTGATTGCAGGCGTCAGGATCGCGATCATGCGCTGGATCGTCGTGCGCACGTCGCGGTCTAGCACATCTGCAAGACGGTTAAGCATAAGGCCCAATTGCGCGGTTTCCTCGCCGGTGCGCAGGAAACTCAGTGCCATGGGTGGGAACAATTGCGTGGCGGCAAGCGGGCCTGAAAGCCCGCCGCCTTCCTTGAGGCCGGATGCAACCTTGCCGACAGCCGCCGCCATATGCGTGTTGATGAGCGAGCGCTGCGCGATGCCGAGCGCCGTCGGTAGCGCCACGCCGCTATCGACAAGGCTTCCCAGCGTGCGTGCGAAACGCGCGGTTTCGATATTGCGGATGAGCGGGCCGATCTGCGGCAGATTCAAAACACGCCGATCGATCGCGCGGCGCATAGCGGCTTGCGAAAGCCAGCGCCAGAACATCACGCCCGCAACGATAAGCGCGAGCAACCCGAAAAGACCATAGCTGCGCAGCGCATGGCTCGCGCCCATCACGACTTGCGTCGCGAAGGGGAGCTTGTTGCCCGCATCCGAAAACAAATCCTCGAATTGCGGCACGACGAACAACAGCATGAGCAGGATCACGCTCGTCGCCACGCAAAGAAGGATGATGGGATATATGAGAGAAGACACAATCGTCTGGCGCAGTGTCTCGGCATTGTCGAGCGTCTCGGCGAGGCGGCTTAAGCTTGCGTCGAGCTTGCCGCTCGCCTCGCCCGCCTCCGCCATCGCGCACGCCATCGGCGGAAAGAACCCATCGGCTTCCGCCATCGCGCGCGCCAGCGGCACGCCTTCCTTCAGTTTCTCGCGCAGGATCGTGAACTGCGCTTTGAGCGGCTGATCGGTGATGTTCTCGATGCTGACAGCGAGCGCGCGTTCGAGTGTGAGGCCTGCACTGAGCAACACGGCAAGTTCACCGAACGCATTGGCGATTGCGCGGCGCGTAGCTGTGCCGACCTGCTTCTGGCGTTCGGTGCGCGCGGCTGTTTCCACCGCCTCGATGGGCATGAGGCCGAGGCGCCGCAAGCGCTCCAGCACATCGGAATGTGAGCCCGCCTCAAGCGTGCCCGCTTTCATCTCGCCTGTGGGCGTCGCCGCGCGATAGCGATAGGTCGTCACATCACACCTCTCGCGTCACGCGCAGAATTTCTTCGATGGTCGTGAGGCCCTCGCGCGCTTTGATGAACCCGTCGAGCGCCATCGTGCGCATGGAGGCTGCAAGCGCTGCCTTCTGGATTTCGCGCGCTTCCGCGCGCGCAAGAATGAGCCGCGAGATCTCGTCGTCCACGACAAGCAATTCGAATACCGCGACGCGGCCGCGGAAGCCGGAATGCCCGCAGGCATCGCAACCCTGCCCGCGATAGACAATGACACCGTCATCGACCGCGATGCCGAGCGTGGCGGCGGCTTCGCGCGGCACCGAAGTCGGCACGCGGCAATTGGGACACAACCGCCGCACAAGACGCTGCGCCATCACGGCGTTCAGCGTAGAAGTTATGAGAAAAGGCTCAACGCCCATATCGAGCAGACGCGTGATCGAACTCGCCGCACTGTTCGTATGCAGCGTCGAAAGGATCATGTGACCCGTGAGCGCAGACTGGATCGCGACCTGCGCGGTTTCCAGATCGCGGATTTCGCCGACCATCATCACATCGGGATCCTGACGCAGGAAGGAACGCAGTGCCGCGGCGAAGGTGAGGCCGATCTGCGGCTTCACCTGCGTCTGGTTGATGCCCGGCATGCGATATTCGATCGGGTCTTCGATCGTGAGGATTTTTCGGTCGGACGAATTGAGCGCCGCAAGCGAGGCATAGAGGGTCGTGGTCTTGCCGCTGCCCGTCGGCCCCGTGACAAGCATGATGCCGTGCGGCTGGCGCAGCACGGAGCGATATTTCGCAAGCAATTCCTCGTCGAAACCGAGCGTGTCGAATTCAAGCGCAAGGTTCGAGCGATCGAGGATACGCAGCACGACGCTTTCGCCATGGATCGTGGGAGATGTCGCGACGCGGAAATCGATCTCCTGTCCGCGCACGGCCATGCGCAAACGCCCGTCCTGCGGCAGGCGGCGTTCGGCGATGTTGAGGCCCGACATCACCTTGATGCGCGAGATGAACGCGGCCTTGAAATGACCCGGCAGCGGTTGCTCGTCGCGTAACGTGCCGTCGATGCGCAAACGGATTTTGATCGAGTCTTCCGTCGGCTCTATGTGAATATCCGAAGCCTGCGCTTCCACGGCGCGCGCGATGAGGCCGTTCACGGCGCGCACAATGGGCGCATCGCTCGCGAGATCCTTCAGCCGTTCGAGATCGGCTTCGTCCGCCTCGCCATTGCCGGCCGCTTCCGCCTCCACACGCAGGCCGTAAAGCCGGTCGAGTGCGGCTTCGAGATCGCTTGCGCGCGCGACGAGCGGTCTCACTTCGCGCTGCAATGCAAACGCGATCGCTGCGCTAGGGTATGGATCGAGCGGATCGGCGAACGCGACCTCGATATGATCCTCCGTCTCCTTCAGCGGGACGGCCCGCACATCGCGCAGGAAGCGCGGCGCGATGACATCGGCGGCAATGGGCTCAAGCGGAAAATCATCCGCCGCAACGAGGCGCAGGCCCGTGGCGTCGGCGATGGCTTGCGCAAGTGCGGATTCCGACACGAGGCCCAGCCGCGTGAGCACGGCATCGAGCCGTTCGCCCGTCTCGAATTGCACAGTGCGCGCGCGGTTCACCGCTTCCGGCGCGGCCAGACCGCGATCCAGGACGAGCTGGCTCAAATCGCCCGTAACTTCCGATGCGGCAAGCATAATTCGCTGTCCCACCAACCCTTTTTTCAAGGGTGTTCTCGTGCCCCGCCGCCGTCAAGGGCGCGGGCGGCAGCATTGCCCCTAAATAAAGACACATATGTTGCGCCGTGCTGATGGTTTTATGACACAGTAAACAGCGCGGCGCACCGTCCGGCCTGCCACTTTCCCAATGTATTGCGGGCCTTAGCGGCCGTGGAACCCGAGTTCGATGGCGCTGGCGAGATCGGGAACTGCTGCATCCCGGTCGCCCAGCGGCTTCAGGCCATAAATATGCTCCAGCGTCGCGATGATGGATGTCGTGTCATGTTCCGTGTGGTCCACACTCGAATGGGCGAAGGACGAAGCGATGAGGATAGCCGGGACGCGCGTGCCGGGCCCCCATTTGTCATGCGGCCCATGCCCGCCGCTGCCCGGTGGGGACATGTGATCCCATTGGCCCCCGAATTCGTCATAGGTGACGATGACGAGCGTGTCCTTGCCGTTCGGGCCATTGAAGATGGCGTTGAGCAGATCGATGAGATGGCTGTCGCCATTCGATTGGCTCGCATAGCCGGGATGCTCGTTCTCCTCGCCGATAGGCTTGATGAAACTGACGGGCAGAAGCGTGCCGGATTGCGCGCGCTGCAGAAATTCCTGTTCGTCGCGCAGATGGGTTTTGCGGGCGTCCGTACCCGGCGCATAGGCCTTGAAATACGCGAACGGTTGATGATGAAACTGGAATAGTTGATCGGGGCAATTGGGCCACGCGGCTTTCGGCATCGCCTGCGGATCGGTGCAACCGGCAGCGGACGTCGCGCCATTCGTCCAGCCCGGTGCGCCGATATCGCCATCGGCATTCGACCAACCGCCCGAATACCATGCCCATTGCACGTTCGCTTGCGTAAGCCGGTCGCCGATATTGGATGCCGTCAGCAGCGGCAGGCGTTTCGCATCCGGCGTGCCCGGTATGAAGGGCTGACCAAACGGCATGATGGTATTCACCGCATAATCGCCGCAAACGATTCCGCTGGGCGTTGCGGGCCTGCCCGCGGGCGGATTGCACGAAGCCGCAAGCGCATTCTCTTTCGCGGCCTTGCCGAGCGGCGACGTATAAAGCGGTGTATTCGCCATGCCATTCGCATCGAGCATGGAATGGATGTCCTGCGGACTTCCGTCATTCACGGCATTCACGAAAATCGGCGTCGCCGCCGCAATGAGCCACTGGTGATTGATGAATGAGCCGCCAAACGCGCCCTGATAGAAATTGTCCGCGATCACATAATGCGGCGCATTCGGCGCATGCAGATACGCATAAATCGGAATCTTCGTCGTATCGTAATAGCCCATTGTGAGACCGGCCGCATCGCTGCCCGTGACATAGCGATCCTGCTTGCCGCCATCGATCTGATATTGCTCACTGTAATACCGATGCACGAGATCGCGCGTGCAGCCGCCTTTGACACCCTGCCCTTTCAGTACGCCATTCGGTTGGAACGCGCCCGGCGGCGAACATGTCGTGTCCGCAGGCGTGATGTAATCATCGATCTTGAACGGCGCATTCGGAAACGCGCTCGCGATCTGCGGCGCGCCGTTATCCGTGCAATTCGCGGGCAAAGGCGGCGATGCGAGATTGGCATCAAGTTGTAACAGGCATTTATAAGGCGTGCCGTCCTGACGAACCTGCGCAATCTTCGACGCGGGTGCGTAAGGTAAGCCGTTGACCGGCTCGCCCTCCACATCGCCCCATAGCCCATATAGATTGTCGAAGCTGTGGTTTTCTTCGTAAATGATGACGATGTGCTTGAACGATGCGAACGGATTTTCGCGCGGTGCGGCTTCCGTGCAAAACGCGGCACATGCAAACACACATCCCAATGCCAGTGACGCGACCTTCATCCGCCCCTCCCGCTTCGTTCCTTCACTATAGCACGGAACGAAGAAGCGTCAGAATTCAATCGATCCAGAGTCCCCGTTTGCGGTGCCATTCTTCGATTGAGAGTTTCGGATATTTCCGGAACTTCGCATCGCCGCGAGCGAATTGCGGCTTCACCCATGGCGCTTTGAATTTCAGCATGAGATGCACCTTCGAAGGCGGCACAGGCAGCTTCGTATCGACGGCCGACGCAAAAGGATGAACCAATTCCGGCCATTCCGGATCGAACAACCAAAGCGCCGTTGCGCAACGCGAACAGAAATTCCGCTCGCCTGTGCTTGTGCGGCAATGGCCGTCATCATCTTCGATCTTGGCGCGATAAATGCGGATCGCTTTCTTGCCGCGTATCTTCAACGTCTCGGCATCGCCCATGATGTTGATCGCGAAGCCGCCACCGCCCGCCGTTTTGCGGCAGATGGAGCAATAACAGCATTGATAGGGATAAGGCGCGTGGCTCATCACGCTGAATTGCACCGCCCCGCAGCGGCACGATCCTTCAAGCTTTTTCGGCATGGGACGAATCGTTCGCCTGCATAGCGCTGAATCAACGCCGCAATCGCATGTTACGTTCCGGGGAATCGCGATTATGTGCGCGGATGCGGCCTCTTAGCCTCCAAATCCGAAACTGATCGTCGCAAACGGTCCGTAGAAGCCGACGGTTTTGTCCTTCTCCTTGTCCCATCCCGTATCCATCGCGCCGAAAAAGAAATCGCCGCGGTAGCCGAGGCTCATTCTGGCGTTGACGAATTTGAACGACACGCCTGCAAACCCGCCGACATTCGGCACCGTCACCGTCTGCCTGCGGTCGAAGGACTTTGTCGGATTCGTGTAATAGTGGCTGTTCGCCGGATAATATTTTGCATGGTGATAGTGGCCGGATTCGTGATGCTCGCCTTTGGCCGTGCGCCGCCCGAACAACACGGCGACATTCGCACCCCAATCAAATGAAAGTTCACCTGCTTGTGCATTGCCGAGCATCGCCATCGACGAATTCCACGAAAGCGATGGTCCCACGCCGCGGAAACTGCGTTCGCTGCTCGCTGATGCGGCGAAAACATGGAACTTGGACGTGGGATAATAAAGTTGAGGATATTTGTTCAGAAAATACTGAGGTACCCCGTTGAAGAAACTAACATCCGGTTTGCCGTGAAACGAAACGCTCGACTTCGCAGAGAATTGCGCGAACCGAACGCCGCCGCTAAAAACGGATTCGCTACTCTGCCCGAACAATCCAAGACCGACTTCCCTGCCCGCCTGGAAATCCAGGATGGCATGACTATCCCTATGCGCAGCTTTAACGTCGGCATAGTCCGGATTCGGATTGGCGAATTGACTGGTGTGGCAGCAGTGGAAAACCTCATATGTGAAGTAATGCGGTTTGCCGGGAAGAAAGCTATAGGTTATTTCGTTTCTCGTAAGTTTCTGTCCCGGCGTGTTATGATAACGCGTCTTGTCGCCATTCGCGCGGCCGTAACGCATCGAAGC
This sequence comes from Rhizomicrobium sp., assembly GCA_035483375.1. GTDB lineage: Bacteria > Pseudomonadota > Alphaproteobacteria > Micropepsales > Micropepsaceae > Rhizomicrobium. The sequence continues at coordinate 6,614 of DATHQA010000353.1, forward strand.
CGAGAACACCCAATCCGATTCTTCCGGCTGGAACGAAAGCTTGGCTTCCGCGCCGTTGCTGAATAGCGGCGGTTTCTCGAACTGCAACGGTGAGGGCTTGTAGGCCGGTGAATTCTGATAGTTGGCGATGCCGGGTGGATCGTAAGAATCGCCTTGTCCTGTCTGCTGCTCCAATTGGCCGCCGAGTTCGAGCCAGAATGTCGGACGATCCTGGTCATCGGCCCATGCCTCGCCGGCCTCCACGACAGATGTCAGCAGCGCCAATGTCGAAACCGTCGCTAGCAATTGGCGGCGCATCGCTTTGCGGTTTTCTTTCGTATCGATCAATTCGCTCATCGGTTCCCCTCACCAATTCTTAGTGACGCGGACGCCGATCAGCTTTGGATCGGTCAGGAATATATTGGTCGTGAGACCGCTGTCGTCGCTATTCAGGAAGTCGCCTGTGATAGCTGTCGTGTTGAACACGTTTTTGTCGTAGAACATTACCTGCCAGCCGTTCTGGTTCGTGAAGATCAACGTGAGATTCACATTCGTGTAACCACGCAGGCGATCGTAGGGGTTGTCGTTGAACACGCGTGCCCAAGAGGAATCCTGCCAGTAATAATCGATGCGTGCGGTGCCCGCCCAATCCTGAGAAAGCGGCGTCGTGTATTGTGCGCCGGCAGACAATGTGAACGGCGGCGCGTTTGGCAGTTTATGGCCGCTCAGATCCTTGTCGAAGCCTTCGCCGTTGTTGATAGCAGGTTGCGAAGGATCGAACCCCGGATAACCGTCAGGAATCGGCGGCAGCGGCTGTCCGCCTGCACCGCCTGCGCAATCGTTGCAAACAATCGTTGGATTCTTCACATAAGGAAGCCGCGTCAGCGGATCCAATCCTTCGCTATACGCAATTCCGCATGACTCGGCGATGTAAAGCCCCGGCCAACCGGATGTTTCCTGCAGGAGATAAGAAACCAGATAAGTCGGCACGATGCAGTTGGATGATTGCGTAGGATAGGGTTTCAGAACCATCCAGTCCGTATTGCCTGCCGTGCGATCCATGAGATCGATGGACTTCGATCCCTTGGCAAGCGCGGTATCCTCCCAGCCGCCTGCGAAGTTGAAGCGCAATCCCGCGAGCGGCTCCCATGTCGATTCGATTTCCGCGCCCTTCACATGCGCATCGAAATTGTCGTTGATCGCCGTGCGGTCGACGATGCGGGAAATCTGATAGTTCTCGTAATTGTAATAGAACGCATCCGCATTGAACGTCAGCGAACCATCCAGCAGCGTGTTCTTCGAGCCCAATTCGAACGCGTCGATATATTCCGGCTTGAAGGTCAGCGGATGGATCGGAATGTTGCTGTTGCCCGTCGCATTGCCGAACAGGATCGCACCAGGCGGATTTGCGCCGCCTGCCTTGTATCCATGCGAGTACGACGCATAGATGAGCGTTTGATCGGTGAAATCGAGCTTCGGCGTCCAGTTCGCGGCGGCACGGCCCGTGAACTTGTCCCATTGCTGGTCCACGATGCCGCTGACCGCATAGCCGCGGCCATCGGTGAGGAGTTCGCTGGGGATATCAACGAAATGCTTCTGATCCTCGGTCCAGCGCAATCCCGCGGTCAGTTTCAGATCGGGCAACACATTGTAATAGCTCTCGCCGAACGCAGCATAGGAATTGAGGCCGTATGGATTCTGGCTCAGGAAGTAATTATGGCCGAGATTGTTGACTTTCGAAATCGGATTGGGATCGATATAATTGCATTGATCCTGCGATGGCGTGCTTCCAGCTTCTTTTTCAATGCTCGGCGGATTATAGCCGAGATTATAGTAGAATAAGCATTGGTGATTGTCTGAAACGCCCGGAACCCAAGGAACATTCTGCACAGGATTAGCGCTAAAATCGAATGATTCGAGCGTGTATAGCGTCAGCGCATTGATAAAGACGTAATAGTTCTCCTCCGTCTCATAATGCAGATAATTTCCACCGAAGCTGAAATTGAGCGGCCCGCTGAAATTCGACGACAGACGAAACTCCTGACTCAGCTGCCAGGAATGTTCATCGGACAAATCCTGCGCGACGATACGATCCGAGCAACCGACCTGCGGATCGCAAAAGATCGCCGAGGTTGAAGGAACGCCATTGGTGCCGGCCGCAGGATCGGGCAAAAGCTCGCCGGGATGCGAAGAGGTTCCCGCGAGGAAAATTCCCGGCGCGGTGTCGAAGCGGTTATAGTCTTCGTTCGACGACAGGAAATCGTGATTGAATCCGGTTTGCGATGT
>DATHQA010000354.1:0-5203 GCA_035483375.1 Rhizomicrobium sp.
TTCGGCAATTCGCATTCGAGAGCAGAAGCGCACCACGATAAGGTTCCGCCGTCGGCTGTTTCGCCGCCGCCACGGCATCGAAGGCGCGCGGGCGCAGTGGCCCTTCGAACGCAGTCCATCCTGTCGGCATGTGGCGATGATAGATATGCGTGGCAGGGCCGAAAAACCCATCGCGCCCGATTTCGCGCTCATATGTGCCCGCGGGCAAGTCGGCATGCGCCTGATGCGAAACTTCGCCTTCCATGCGGGGAAATTCGATCCATTGCTTCATGCCTTCAACACTCCGCGTTTGATCTGGTCGGCTTCGATGGATTCAAACAGTGCCCGGAAATTGCCTTCGCCGAACCCCTCATTGCCTTTGCGCTGTATGATCTCGAAAAAGATCGGACCGATGGAATTCTGAGTGAAAATCTGGAGCAGCAAACCACTACCTTCGACGGGTGCGCCATCGATGAGGATGTGGTCGCGTTTGAGCCTCGTGATATCCTCGCCATGGCCTTTCACGCGATTGTCGATGCGCTCGTAATAGGTATTGGGCGCATCCTGAAACGCGACGCCGCGCGCGGCGAGGCTTTCGACGGAATGGTAGATATCGCCACTACCAAGCGCGATATGCTGAATGCCCTCGCCGTGATATTCGCTCAGATATTCTTCGATCTGCGATTTGTCGTCGGCGGATTCGTTGATGGGAATGCGGATCTTGCCGTCCGGGCTTGTCATCGCACGGGATTTAAGGCCTGTGAGTTTGCCTTCGATATCGAAATAGCGGATCTCGCGGAAATTGAAGAAGCGTTCGTAGAAACCCGCCCATTTGTCCATATTGCCGCGAAATACATTATGCGTGACGTGGTCGATCTCCGTCAGCCCCGCGCCTTCATGTGAAAATCCCTTGTCCGGATCGGTCGGCACGAAATCGACATCATAAATCGAATGTTCGCCATAACGGTCCACGAGATAAATGACGCTACCGCCGATGCCTTCGATAGCGGGAATGTTCAGTTCCATCGGGCCGACGTGATTGCGAAACGGTTTGGCGCCGAGATCTATAAGATAGCGGTATGCGAACGCCGCATCCTTCACGCGAAACGCCATCGCGCAGGCCGAAGGTCCATGCGCGCGCGCAAAACGGCTGCCGTGACTATCCGGTTCCGCATTGACGATAAAATTCACCGCGCCCTGGCGATAAAGTGTCACCGCCTTGGAGCGATGCCGGCCCACGGCGCGGAAACCCATGCGCTCGAACAGCGCGTGCAGCGCAGCCGTATCGGGCGCCGTGTATTCGACGAATTCAAAGCCGTCCGTGCTGGCGGGGTTCTCCCATTCCACGATGGTACCTCGCATTGCAGGCCAGATAGTTTCATATGAAACTATCTTCCGAGTCAACGCTCGATAAAATTGTTCCATTCGAGGAAGAAATTCCTTCAGCAGGCCGGGAAGGAACTTGTCTTTAGGGCCCGGCCTTGTGAAAGTTCGTTAACATAGCCTCTATACTAGTGCGTGCATTCGCGAAAACACCGGCACAACGCCAGGCTGTCGAGACGGGATGAAGAATACGGAAGGCGCGCGAGCGCAAAGCGAATTCCGCCTGTCGGCAGTGCTGACGCGCCGAAGCGTGGGCTCGCGTGTTCTCATCCTGCTGGGCGCGCTGGGCATCGCGACGGCCGTGCGTCTGTTTTTCGGCCTTTTCATCACGGGCGCGTATTTCGCGTTCTATTTCCCGGCCATCATGGTGATCACTGTGCTTGCGGGATGGGAAACGGGCGTGGCCGCCCTCCTCGTCAGCATCATGCTCGGCGTATCGCTGTTCATGCAGCAGCCCGGCTCATGGCCCACGCAAGCACAATTGCTCATCATCGGCGTCTATATGGCGGCCTCCACATTCCAGATCGCGTTTGCACAATGGCTGCGTCAGACGATGGAGCGGCTCGACGAAAGCGAGGCGCGTTTCCGCCAATTGGTCAGCGTCACATCCGGCATCGTGTGGGCGACGGATGGCGATGGTGAAGTTCACATGCCGCAAAACGGATGGAGCGAGACGACCGGCGTGGAGTGGCCCGCTTACAAAGGCTCCGGCTGGCTCGATAGCGTGCATGAGAGCGATCGCAAGGGTGCCATTCCCGTCATGTCGCGTATCGGTGCGCAAGGCTTCTATCAAGCGGAGTTCCGGCTGCGCGATGCGAAGGCGAATGATTGGCGCTGGTTCGGCCTGCGTGCGGTGCCGATCCTCGACCGGCACAAGCGCGTGCGTGCATGGATCGGCACGCTGACCGATATCCATACGCGCAAACATGCGCGCGAACTGCGCGAGATCGTTATCGGCGAGTTGCGGCATAGGCTGAAGAACCTGTTCACCGTCATCAGTTCGCTTGCACAGAGTTCAAAGCCGCCAAACGAACCGGCGGTGGACGCGTTCTTGAGCAAACTCATCGGGCGATTGCACGCGCTGAATGCCGCCGCTGATCTCGTGATGGTGGACTGGCGCACGACCATCGAAATCCGAGCCATGGTGGAAGCCACATTGGCTCCTTTCATGGCGGACGAAGCGCGCATAGAGATCGAAGGGCCATCGCTCGAATTGTCCGAAGAAACCGGCGGCGCACTTGCGCTTGCAATTCATGAGCTTGCGACGAACGCGCTCAAATATGGCGCGCTGTCAGCGCCGAACGGAAACGTCGCGATCAAATGGGCGTGCGAACCGAGTGCGCGCGGCGAAGAATTTATTCTGACGTGGAAGGAAATGGGAGGGCCGCAGCCCGTGAAACCCACGCAGGTAGGCTTCGGCACACGCGTCGTGCAATTCGCGGTGTCGCGCGAGAAAGAAGGCCAGGTGACGCTCGATTATCAGCCGGATGGATTGTTCTGCCGCATCGCATTCCTGCGCACGAAAGCAAAGCCGCCCGAACTCCCGCTCGAAGTGCTGGACGAATTGTAGACGATGGGTAGCTGGACAAACTTTTTCATCGCGGAGGTCGGCGCAACCGCGGCGCTGTCCGGCCTTGTCATCGTTGCGATCTCGATCAATCTCGCGCGCATACTCGCGTTTCCCGAATTGCCGGGCCGCGCGGCAGAGGCCATCGTCACGCTCGCCGGATCACTGGTGCTGTGCAGCGTCGTGCTTATTCCACAGCCGTTGCGCGTCCTGGGCGGCGAATTGCTCATCGTGGCATTTTTCATGTGGTTTGTGCCGGCGCTTGTGCATATCCGCACTTGGCGGAAATTCGACCGCAAGAGGGCCAATATCCATTGGCGCGCGGTGCTCAGCCACATCACGAGTTTGCCGTCCATCATCGGCAGCGTGCTCTTGCTGTTCGACAATATAGACGGACTTTATTGGATCAGCGCTGGAGTGATATTTGCGCTCATCAACGGCATGGTGAGCACCTGGGTGTTACTCGTGGAAATCCTTCGATAGTCAGGACTTCCCCATCCCCAGATCAGCCGTCGTGCCGGAGCGCGTGACCTCTCCGCTCGGCGCCGTCCCGAACAAGCGGTCGCCGAGCCCCATCGAAACGCCCCACCAATAATTCTCGTTGCGGAAATGATGCCAGCGATGTTCGCGCACGCGGCGCTTGTAATAGGCGATGTCGGGGCACCATGGAATATGCGCGAGGTAATGCGCCCATTCGTAATGCAGGCCCAGTATGAGATACATCACAAGCGCACTCATCACCGGCCCGCGCCATGCGCCTGCTACAAATGCGATGAGCGCAATGACAGGAAACACCATCGCATGCACGTGGCGCGGAATGAAAATCCATTCGAGATTCCACGGCTCGGCATGATGGCGCCTGTGCGTCACGGGCAGATAGAAATCGATCGTGCGGCCAAAAATCTTGCGCGGCCGGTAATGCAGCACGAACACATGGATGAGCCATTCATTGACCGGGAAATAGGCCCACACGGCAAGCGCCGCCACAGCATCGATCCAAGTGAAATGGCCGAGCCACACGCGCACGGCTGCGGCCACAAGCACCGCGCCTGCGATGAGTTGCGTGCTCGCATGCGCAGCGAAAACCTTGATCGCGCTCGCGGCGTCACGTGGCAGGCGGTCGGGCGGACGGGCGGGATTGCGTGCCGCCGTCTCCTCGGCCGCGATCATTTCCCTGTCGTGAATCTTTTCCAATGTGCACCCCGATGGAACTTGCCTTATCTAGCGCGAACCGCCCGGCTTGGCGAGGGGCGCGGGGCCCGTGCTAAAATCCGGCCGTCCTGACGGAGAGTTTCCCATGTCTGTGTTGCGGCGACTTTGCGGATTTGCAGCGCTTGCTTGTGCGCTCAATGCCTGCGCGCCTGTAGCCCGCATCGAGGCCGCAAGCGATGTGCATGCGTTCCTCATCTCCATCCGCGACAACGACCGCGACGGCTTCAACGCGCATGTCGACCGCCGCGCGGTAGAAAGCGAACTCGAATCCCGAATCCTCGCGCAGACCGAGCAACCGAAATCCGGCGATGCGGTGCGCGCGCTCGGCGCGATCTTCGCGAAGCCGCTGTCGAAGCTCGCGGGCGACGCATTCCTGCGGCCGGATGCGTTTCGCGCCGTCGCAGAATATTACGGCTATCGTCCCGAGATGCAGATCCCCGGCGATATCGCGATCGCGGCGGCGCTGCGCCGATTGCCCGATGGCCGCGTCTGCGCGACGCTCAAACATGATGGGCCATGCCTCATCACGTTCGCCGACGAAAGCGGCACCTGGAAACTCGTGAGCTTTGACGGCGATCTCGGAATGCTGAAACCGCTTCCGTAAGGCGTCTTGCGACAAACGCGATTGCGCTTCCATTGTGGTCCGCCCACCGGATGGATGCGGAAACATGGGATACGGTGACAGCCTGCCTGATCGCAATTGTCTTTCCGTCCGTCATTCCATGGGATTACGTGTTTTGCAAGTTACGTGATGAAACCCGCGGATCGGTGAAGATGAGTGGCAATTCCATCCGTTGAAACATCCCCGCAGATATACGCACGACTGGGCGGAGAGCGGCGCAAACCAACGTGGGTCTTCGGCCCATGCGGAGTTGGCCAATCACCCGACGCCAAACCAGTCGAACTTGCCGCCGATGCCCTACTCGATGTCACCAATCGCGACGACATCGTCATCGACTCTTTCGCAGGCTCCGGCACAACCATTATGGAATGATACGACATCCGGCTGCGAATCCGAATGCGATGACCTCAGGGATCACCATAGATTTTTGCGTGTCCGAC
>DATHQA010000355.1:0-6084 GCA_035483375.1 Rhizomicrobium sp.
GTTATGCGACGCTACGCCGCGCGCGATACCGAGAGACGACTTGTAATGTCGCCACCGATTTTCGGGCGGGCAGACCATATGGATTCTTGGGAATGGAACAAGATCATCGGTGCGGTTCTGGGCACGCTGATCTTTGTGTTGGTAGTGAAGTTCGCATCTGAAGCGATCTTCGAAAACGGACCGCCCGCCAAGCCCGGCTATGTCGTGGAAGGCGTGGAGCTGGCTTCGACCTCGTCGGCCGAAGCGGCGCCGGCCGCCGAGCCGATCCCCGATTGGGGCACGGTGCTGCCGACGGCCGACGTGGCCAAGGGGCACGATATCTCGCATCGTTGCGAGCAATGCCACGATCTCTCCAAGGGCGGTCCAAACAAAATCGGCCCGAATCTGTGGGGCGTGGTTGGCCGTCCGCGCGCGAGTCACGAAGGCTTCTCCTATTCCGGCGCGATGAAGGCGATGGGCGGGAACTGGACGTTCGACGAGCTGTTTAAATTCCTGAAATCGCCGGGCTCTTATATTCCGGGCACGAAGATGAGCTTCGCCGGTCTGCGCAGCCCGCAGGATCGAATCAACATCATCGCGTTCCTGCGCACGAATGCGGATTCGCCCATGGCGATCCCTGCGCCGAAGCCTGCCGCGGCGGCACCCGCTGCGGCTCCAGCCAAGGCGGCGCCGGCGGCAGCGGCTCCTGCAAAGAAGACCTAGCGGATCCTCCTTCTCCGTCATTGCCCGGCCCTGAGCTTTTTTGCGAAGGGTCCGGGCAATCCATTTTCCTTCTTCAAAAATTGGATCACCCGGACGAGCCGCGTGATGACGGGAAAATTCTTGAAAGAGCACGCAAAAGCAGCGAGCGTCTTTAGACCATGATCCGATTTGCTTGAATCGGACCATGGTCTAATTTCTTTCTTGTCGCGCAATCTGGCGCGAACCGTTCCACTTCGCGGGATTGCGCTTTAGATGACGACGCTGCTTTTGGTTGTTCCCGTGGCCTGGTCGCCGCTTTGGGCGGTGCCGCTGGCCGAATTTGATTCGTCGCTGAAATTGCCCGTGCATGGACGCGATGCATACGCGGCGGAAGACGTGGACTACGTATTGAGCTTCTGGCCGGAGCCGGGATTGCTCGTGACATTTCCCAATCTGAAAGCCGTGTTCTCGCTCGGCGCGGGCGTGGATGGATTCCTCATCGATCCCAATTATCCCAAGCATGTGCCGCTCATACGGTTCGGCAGCCAGGCACTTACGAATGAAGTCGCGCAATATGTGGTATTTCATACTTTGCTGCATCATCGCGCGCAACGCGAGTTCGACGAATTCCAGAAAAAACATGAATGGCGGCAGCGCATGCCGAATCGACGCACGGCGGAAACGCGCATCGGTATTCTGGGTTTAGGCGAGATAGGCCAGCTTGCGGCGCAACGTTTGCGCGATCTCGGATTCGCCGTGGCGGGCTGGAGCCGGACGCGGAAGAATATTCCCGGCGTCGAAAGCTTCGTGCATGACGAATTGAAGGCGTTCCTCGCACGTACGGATATCCTCATCTGCCTGTTGCCGCTGACGCCGCAAACGAAAGACATACTGAACAAGGAAACATTCGCGGCACTGCCGCTTGGGGCCTATGTCATCAATGCGGCGCGGGGCGCGCATCTCGTCGAGGCCGATCTCATCGCCGCGATCAATGCGCGGCATATCGCGGGCGCGAGCCTCGACGTGTTCGCGCAAGAGCCGCTTCCGCCAGACAATCCATTGTGGTCGCAATCCGGCGTCACCGTCACGCCGCACGTGGCCGGCCTCACCGATCCGCGCGAGGCAGCCCGCAGCGTAATCAACGGTATCGCGCGCCTCGAACGCGGCGAAAAACTCGAAAACACGGTCGATTACGCGAAGGGTTATTGAAAGTATTGACTTTTGTACATACATTTGGTTGGATAGATGGAACGTGTAGCGGGTTTCGATTGAGACGATGCCAATCGCGGCAAATGTGAAAAGCACGGCGCTTCCGTCGAAGAAATCGAAGCGTTTTTCACCGGCAACTTTCGCGCCGCGCCGGATTTGAAGCATTCGACGCATGAGGATCGCTTCATCGCGATTGGGCGCAACGAAGCGGGACGGCCGATGTTCGTGGCCTTCACGTTTCGCGAGCGTCTAGGACGGAGGCTCATCAGGGCTATAAGCGCCCGCTACATGCATAAAAAGGAAATCGCGGCCTATGAAAAAGAAAATCCCGAAACTGAAAAGTGACGCGGAAGCCGAAGCTTTTCTTGCGCAGGATCTTTCGAAGCTCGATTTTGCGCAATTCAAACCGGCGCGCTTCGAGTTCGACAAGAAGACGGCGCGCGTGAATATGCGTCTGCCGCAAGGCTTGCTCGATGCGGTGAAGAAACGCGCGCGCAGCCGCAGGATTCCGTATCAGCGTTTGATCCGCGAAGCGCTTGAACAAGCGGTTGCCGTTCGCAAATAATCTTAAAGCCGTTTCACGACCGTGATTGGGCCAGCGGATTTGGCGATGCGCGCGGCGGCAGTCTCAAGCGGTTCGCTTGTGACGTCCATGAAGAACGCGTTCGCATGCAGCAGCACTTGCGCATCGCGCATGATGCCGACATGGCCGTTCCAGAATACGAGATCGCCGCGTTGCAATTGCGTTTTCGAAACAGCCTCGCCAAGCGCGTTCTGCTGCATGTCGCTGTCGCGCGGGCAGGCGATGTCGGCAGCTTCGAGCACGATCTGCACGAGCCCCGAACAATCAAGACCGGCAGCCGTCTTTCCGCCCCAGATATAGGGTACGCCGATGAAACGCTCCGCGACCGCAATCCAATCGGATTGTTTGGTATCGACAGGCGCGAGATGGCTTTCCGATACAAAGCCGCGCGGCGCGACGCACGCGAAACGTCCTTCTCGCCCCACGACCTGCACGCACGCATTGAGCGGCAGCATGTCGAGCGCGGGCCGCTTCACATCCGGCGCGGGCAGAAGCGGCGTCATGAGCGCGGTGATGCGATGCGTGGGCTCGAACATTTCGCCGAGCGCATGTTCGCGCACATAACCCATATAGGAATCGCGTTCGGCCTGCACCCAGGCAAAGCCATCGCTGCGGTCGTAAACCGCCACGCGTTCGCCGAACAGCAATTCGCTCGCCATGCCGGCATTCGCGGCAGGACCGGCGCGCAAGGCCACGCGGCCAGATGTGACAATCCTCACATCGCCTTCGACGAAACGTTTCGCTTCGACGCGCCCGCGCAGATGCGCCGCCGCGATGTCGCCGCGCGCGGGCGTGATGCGCGGATCGAGACTCATGCGTAACGCGCTTTCAGCAGCGCATAGATCGCGCGCGCGGTGTTGGCTTCCGCACCTTTGCGGCGGCCGGGCTTGGGCCTATCCACCCACGCCGGAATATCGAGATGCATCCAGCTTTTCGCATTCTCGACAAAGCGGTTGAGGAACAGCGCCGCGGTGATCGCGCCCGCGAGATTGTAATCGGGATTGTTCGTGAGATCGGCGATGGGACTTGAGACCGCGGATTCATAACCGCGCCACAGCGGCAGACGCCAGACGAAATCCTGCACCTCGTTCGCGCGAGCGGCAAAATCGGCGGCAAGCGTTTCGTCATCGGTGAAGAATGGCGGCAATTCCATGCCGGTTGCGGAACGCGCGGCACCTGTGAGCGTCGCGACATCGATAAGCAATTCGGGCTTTTCCGTATCGGCTTCGGCAAGCGCATCGGCAAGCACGAGCCTTCCCTCCGCATCGGTGTTGCCGATCTCGACAGTGAGACCTTTCCGGCTCGGGAACACATCACCCGGGCGATAGGCATTGCCGGACACGGAATTTTCGACCGCCGGAATGAGCACGCGCAACGCTATGTCAAGCTTCGCATCCATCGCCATGTGCGCGACGGCAAGCACGACGGCGGCACCACCCATATCCTTCTTCATCGTGATCATGCCGAAGGATGGTTTGAGATCGAGCCCACCCGTATCGAAACACACGCCCTTGCCCACAAGTGTCACTTTCGGCGCGCTCGCGCGGCCCCAGCGCAGATCGATGAGCCGCGGCGCGCGTACCGATGCGCGGCCCACGGCATGGATAAGCGGATAATTCGCTTTGAGCAGCGCTTCGCCCTCGGTGATCGAAACCTTCGCGCCATGCTGTTTCGCAAGCGTCTTCACCGCATCGGCCAGTTCTGCGGGCCCAAGATCGTTGGACGGCGTGTTGACGAGATCGCGCGCGAGAAACACGCCATCGGCAATGCGTGTGACGTCATTCGCATCGACGTCGGATGCGATGGCAAGTTTCGCATTGTGCGATTTCTTCTTGCGGTAACGCGTGAACTGATATGTACCAAGCGCCCAAGCCAGCGCGCCATGCGCGCCGCCGACCGATGCGGGCATATCGTCGAAGCGATAGGTGCCCGGCGGCAGCGATTCCGAAAACGCGGCGAGCGCGAGCGCGTCCGTGCCTTTGCCGAGGCCCAGCACCGCACAGGCAAGCTCGCCCGATGCATCGGGCACAAGGCGCATCTCGCCTTCCTTCGCGGCGAAGCCGGAAGCTTTAAGCCACGCAGCTTCGCGTTTCGAACGGCGGGCGAGAAATTTCTTCAAATCGGCTTGCGTCACCGCGTGCAGCGGGATCGCGCCCCTTGCGCCCTTCGCAAAGCTCACATGCATGGAAAGCCCTTACCCTAAAGTCCGCACGATTCTAGAAACAGCATCGTCTTACCGCAATGGAGGTCTCATGGCCGCGCAATATACGCTCGTCATCGGCACAAAGGATTGGTCCAGCTGGAGCTTGAGGCCATGGCTTGCGCTGAAGGCCGTAGGCGCGCCGTTCGAGGAGATCGTCCTCCGCTTGCGCCAGCCGGAATCGAAGGCGGAGATCCTCAAGCATTCGCCGTCCGGCAAGGTACCGCTGTTGAAGATCAGCGAAGGCGGGCGCGAGACATCCATATGGGACAGTTTGGCGATCTGCGAGGCGCTGGCGGAGCGGCACCCGGAAGCCGGGCTTTGGCCGAACGACCGGAACACACGCGCGATGGCGCGGGCCTATGCCGCCGAAATGCATTCGGGTTTTCCGCATTTGCGCGAAACGCTTTCGATGGATGTCGTGCGCCGCCATCCCACGCCAGAGCTCGGCGAAGATGTGAAAATGCAGATTGCGCGTATCCAGGATGCGTGGACACATGCGCTTTCGCATCACGAAGGAGGATTTCTGTTCGGACGCTTCTCGATTGCCGATTGCATGTATGCGCCGGTTTGCACGCGCTTCGTGACTTATGGAATCGAGATGTCTGCGCCTGTACTTGCCTATGTCGAGCGCATCATTGCACTGCCCGCAACGCAGGAATGGACGGCGGCGGCGCAGAAGGAAGTGGACGAGGGCCTAGCGTAGAGCACCGCGCTCGCGAAAGAATTTCGCAGCACCCGGATGCAGCGGCGCGGGCAGATTCTGCGTCGCCGTATCTAGGCGGATAAGCGCCGCACTTCTGTTTTCCATGAGCTGGTCGCGATTGACGGATGCGAACAATGCACGCGCAATGCCGTAAACAAGCGCGTCCGGCACGCTGTCACGCACGATGAACAAAGCACGCCCCTGCACGGTTTCCACCGCGCCCATGTCAGGATACACATTGGCCGAAACCGCCCCGGCATTGAGACTCGGCACCGCCTTGAGCAGACGTGCGCGGCCCGTGCCATCGATGGGCACAAGCATCGCAGTCTTGTCCGCCGTCAGCGCCTGGACGAGCGGCACAGGCGAACCGCCGACAAAAAAGAACGCATCGAGCTTTCCCTTCTCAAGCATCTGCGCCGCAACATCGGGTGAAACGCGATGCGCATTGAGATCGCGTTCGCTCATATGCCAGGCCGCAAGCACAGCGCGCGCCGTGACGATCGTGCCGGAATTCTCCGTGCCGATGGAAACGCGCTTTCCCCGCAGATCCGCAACGCCTTTGATATGCGCCGAACGCGCGGCCACGATAAGCACGTCTTCGGGAAACAGCGCCGCGATCACGCGCAAATGCGTCTGCTTGCCTGTTTTCTTGAATGCGTCCGCGCCCTCCCACGCTTCCGCCACAACATCGGATTGCGCAAGGCC
>DATHQA010000356.1:0-2456 GCA_035483375.1 Rhizomicrobium sp.
TGCCGCAATGACGGACGGTGCGGCTTCGCTTATGGCGATGTTCTACGGCATGAAGGCGATTGGTTTCTGGCAGGACGAACGCGGCGTTAATTTGCTGGATTCCGGCGCACATTTTTACGATACCTATGAAACGAAAGACGGAAAATTCGTCGCGATTGGTTCTATCGAACCGCAGTTTTATCGCGAGCTTCTCGAAAGGACGGACATCGACGATCCCGCGTTTGCGGCACAAATGGACCGCAGCGCGTGGCCGGCACTCAAGGAAAAACTCGCCGCCGTCATCAAGACGAAAACGCGCGACGAATGGGACGTAATCATGCTCGGCTCCGATGTGTGTTATGCGCCGGTGCTTTCGCTCGCCGAAGCGCCGAAGCATCCGCACAATGTCGCGCGCGAAACCTTCGTCGATGTCTGCGGCGTGACGCAGCCGGCGCCCGCGCCACGTTTCTCGCGCACTGCGCCGCAGGTGCAAGGGGCGCCTGAAGCCGCGAATGCCTCGACGCTTCTCAATTGGGGCTTTTCGCAGAACGAGATCGACGCGCTGCAATCCAACGGCGCAGTTTAGACATCGAGTTCGCACCAAACCGGAACGTGATCGGAGGGCCGCTCGCCGCCGCGTACATCGCGGTCGATTTCGCATCGCTTCAAGCGATCCGCTGCCTGCGGCGAAAGCAGTATGTGATCGATGCGGATGCCGTTGTTCCTGCGCCACGACCCCGCCTGATAGTCCCAGAATGTGTATTGGCCTTTCTGTGTGTTGCAGGCGCGGAACGCATCGGTAAAACCGAGATATTCGAGTTTGCGCAACGCTGCGCGCGATTCCGGTTGATAGAGCGCATCGTTGAGCCATTCATTGGAATTATGGGCATCGTCCGGCGTCGGGATCACATTGTAATCGCCCATGAGAACGGCCGGTTCTTCCAGCGAAAGCATCTCTTTCGCATGCATGTGCAAACGCGCCAGCCAGGCCAGTTTGTACGTGAATTTCTCCGTTCCGATCGGATTGCCGTTCGGCGCATAGATCGAAGCCACGCGCACCATGCCGCGATCGCCTTTCACGACCGCTTCGAGATAGCGCGCATGATCGTCGCCGCCGCCGCCGGGCAATCGTGGCGTCACATCTTCCAATGGACGTTTGGATAAGATCGCGACGCCGTTGTAGGATTTCTGTCCGTGTACGGCGCAATTGTATCCGAGGCTTTCGAAGGCTTCGCGAGGAAACGCATCGTCGGTGCATTTGAGTTCCTGCAGCGCGACGACATCGGGCTCGGCATCCTTCAGCCAAGCGACGGCGGCATCCAAGCGCGCCTTCACCGAATTCACATTCCAGGTTGCCAGCTTCATAGCGAGAATCCGAAAATTTGAAATTTGTGTCCCATTTTAGACCTGATCCGCGCGCGTTCTGGAAGCGCACACAAGAAAAAGGGGCCCGCCGCTGGACGGGCCCCGATTTCTTGGGGCGTAACTCTTGGAGATAAGCCCGATATAGGGGTGGAGCGTTACGGTTCAAGGGCCAGAACCCAAAATTTTTAGGGCCAGCCATCCCGCGAAGAGAATGACCGCAATCACCGCCGCCGCACCGGCGATCCCGGCATAGGCGGGGTTGTTCCGCCGCGCCCAATCCTGGGCAGCGGAGTGCGCCAGAATCGCCACCGCGATGCCGATCACGATCAGGAGAAAAATCCCAACGATATGCAGGGCCACAGGCAACCCGCCAAAGCGCGATACACCACCCAAATGAGGATGCCGTCCGCCGAAATGCATGGCTAATCCTAGCAGCCCCTCATTTCGCGGGCATAGGTTCCTCATAAATTTGGGGAATAAGCTGCCAGCCCACCTTGGCCATGATCGATGCTGCGACGGGTTCGCCCCCTTTCGTCGCGGGGAAGTAAAGCCAATGGGATGCGCAATGCAGGGCAGCAAGATCGAGCTTGCGATCCCCACTCGACTGGTAAATACGTTCGTCGGTCACTGTTCCCTGGGTTGTTACAGTCAATGTAAACACTGTCGTGCCCGTAACGCCCGCGCGGCGCAGGTCAGGCGGATACCATCGGTCGCAACGATGTTGGCGTTGTTCCGGCGAAAGATTGGTTGGCAACGGAGGGGCGTCTCGGGCGCACATGACGACAAAAACATTATCACGATTAAACCAAACGCGGACGTGAAGTATAGTTTCATAAGGGCGAGGTCCTAATTGAATGAATCGCGTTTGAGGTGATTATTACACTGTAACTTGGAATAATAGTCTAACGGGCGCGGCAATATTTGTAAGCAATAGCTCCGGCCGCGGATCAATACGATTCTATATGCAAACAAGACATCCCACGACTGCACGTCTCGCCGGCAATCATGGTACCAATCCAGGGATCAGGGACTGCCACGCAAATGCGATTCGGATTGCCGAGCGGATTTGACCCGTCAACCTAGTAAAGCCTGAGCATCAACGACGGGTTGCC
>DATHQA010000357.1:0-5603 GCA_035483375.1 Rhizomicrobium sp.
CGAAATCTGGCGTAGCCCTCAACTTCGGCACGGAATATCGCCGCGAAGCGCTGGAGCTTCGTCCCGACCTGGAATACCAGAGTGGCGATTTATCGGGCTTTGGTTCGATCACACCTGTAGCAGGTGCCTATCAAGTCGACGAAGGATATGTCGAAGTTCAAGTTCCTATCGCGCAAGGGATGCCGTTCTTCGAAGATCTCACAGCCAACGCCGGCTATCGTTATTCCGCTTACAGCGACAGCGCTGGAAATGCTTCGACGTATAAATACGGCGCCGAGTGGCAGGTGGTCGACGATTTCCGTTTCCGCGGTTCGTATCAACATGCCGTGCGTGCACCGAATGCGGTCGAATTGTTTGGTGCTCAGACTCAAGGGCTCTGGGCGGGTGCGGACCTTTGCGCCGGAGCTAACCCGGGCTACACGGAAGCTCAGTGCGAACATACGTTCGAATATGGCACCAACGGCCAACGCCTGAGCGATGTACAGGCGGAAGGCGCTGCGGCAGCGGATTATGGCAATATTACGCAATGTCCCGCCGCACAGTGCACGGCACTTTTTAGCGGCAATACCAATTTGAAGCCTGAAGCCGCAAACACATGGTCGCTCGGCGCGGTCATCACGCCGACTTTCCTCGACGGCTTCAATGCCACGATCGATTACTTCAACATCAAGATCAACGGTCTGATCGGCGTGGTCCCGCAAGCCATCATCATCGGCGCTTGCGCGCAATCCGATAATCCCGCGTTCTGCAGCCTCGTCCAGCGCGGCGCCAATGGCGTGCTTTCAGGAACCGGAAACGGCTCGGGTCAGGTCATCACGCAAACTGTCAACACCGGTTATCTGCAGACCAGCGGTATCGACTTTGAAGCCAATTATCAGGCCGATTTGAGCGATTGGAACATGGGCAACAACGGCGCCCTGGCGTTCAACTTCATCGGTACCTACACCGACTCATTGACCACCGAACCGACAGATCCCGCAACGTTGAAGGCCGCAGGATTGCCGACGACGTATAATTGCGCCGGAATGTTCGGCACCACATGTCTCACGCCAACTCCGAAATGGAGGCACAAGCTGCGTCTGACGTGGAGTTCGCCATGGGACGTCGACTTCTCGTTCGCATGGCGTTATCTGAGCGAAGTGAAGCTTGACCTCAATTCGCCCAATCCTCTTCTCAACCTCGAATGCTTCGCATTCAACGTTGCCGGTCCCTGCAACGATAATCTCGATGGCCACATCGCGCCTTACAGCTATTTCGATATCGCCAGTACTTGGACCGTCCGGCCCGGTGTCCAACTCGGCATCGGCGTCAACAACGTCTTCGACAAAGACCCTCCGGTTCTGGACACGGGCAATCTGGGTGTTTCCTCGCCGCCGACCGGCAATGGCAATACCTTCCCGCAGACTTACGACGCCTTGGGCCGCGTGATCTTCATCAATGCGACAGTGAAGTATTGATCTAGGTTCTTGAACTTCTGAGCGGCGGCCGTTTGGCCGCCGCTTTTTTTTATGCGCGTCCCGCTGTAAAGGAGTGAATGGCTTCCTTTGGCGGAACAGATACGCGCGGCCGTAATCCGGCAAGCGATGCGAAAATAGTCGCGGACGTCGAAGCAGCGGCACGCGCGGGCGATGTTCCGCGTGCGATAGAATTGGCGCGCAAAGGTCTGCAAGACGGGCTTATTCACCCCCTGCTTCTCAATCTGCGCGCCTATTGGCTGGAAACGCAAGGCCACGACGAGGAAGCGCTCGCCGATCTGACGCGCGCAGTTTTCCTAGCTCCGAACGACGCATTAATTCAAAATTCCTATGGCCTTTGCCTTTCCAAGCTTAACCGAAGGCCGCAGGCCATCGCTGCATTCAGAGCATCAGTTGCTGCTGAACCAAGTTTTGAGCACGCACATTTCAATCTCGGGATGGCGCTTGAACGCGAAGGCGAATTGATAGCGGCTCAGCAGTCCTATGAGCGCGCACTTGCTCTTCGTCCCGATTTTGTAGAACCGCTTGCGCGGCTGGCCGGTCTCGCGGCTCGAATCGGCAACTGGGAGACGGCCCACCAACTCGGCACACGAGTGCTCGCCATTGATCCTCAGAACGCCATTGCACTGACGGCAATGATGCGGGCGGCATTGGCGGCAGATGACCTCGAAAACGCGGAGAAGTATCTCCCGCCGACGGATGGCGACGATCCCGCTTTCGCCTATGAACGCGCAATCGCGCACAGCCTTCTCGGCGATTTGCGACATGCGCAGGCGCGCTTCGACGAAGCTTTCGCCGCTTATCAAAAAGGCAATATCGAACTGAAGGCAATTTATGTCAGCCGGTATGATGCACCAGGAACTGAAACAGCGCTTTCTTATGTGATCTGGCTTGCCGAACAATTCCTGTCGAATACGGCACCTCTGCCGCTTGCCAATCGCAATGATGGGGCTGGCGCCGATGGCGGATCGGCAGGTCACGTCTTTCTCGTCGGTTTTCCGCGTTCGGGCACGACACTTCTTGAAAACATTCTCGGCAGCCACCCGCTTGTCGTCAGCCTTGAAGAGAAGAATACGCTCGGCGACGCCACAAGCGATTACTTCGCGAACTTACGAGGGCTCTCTGCCCTCGCAAATTTGAAAGGCGACGATCTCATCCGCGCGCGGACGCGCTATTGGCTTCATGTGAAAGAATTCGGCGCCGATGCGCAAGGGAAGATCTTCGTCGACAAGCATCCTCTCATGTCGATCAAGCTTCCGCTCGTGTCGAAGTTCTTTCCGAAAGCGAAAATCGTTTTCGCAATCCGCGATCCGCGCGATGTCGTTTTAAGCTGTTACCGCAGGCTTTTCACGATCAACCCATCGATGTACGAATTCCTCGATCTGGAGCGTTCGGCACGATATTACGATGCCGTCATGCGGCTTTCGCTCATCTACCGCATTCGGCTTGGTCTCGATTGGCACGAAATACGCCATGAAAAACTCATCGAGGATTTCGAGGGAGAGGCGAAGAAGGCTTGCGAATTCGTCGGCATCGAATGGGACGAGAGGATGCATGATTTCGCGAAGCGCGCGCAGATTCGCCCTATCGCTACGCCCAGCGCGTTACAGGTCATGAAAGGCCTCAACCGCGATGGCGTCGGCCAATGGCGCAATTATCGCGAACAGCTTGCGCCGGTTCTGCCGATCCTTCAGCCCTGGGTAAAGAAGTTCGGCTATTCCAAAGATTAAGCTCTTGCATCTTCGCCGTAATAATCGCGTACACCGTTGAGCAACGCACAGACAAGCTCGCGCTCAGCCGCGGACAAATACGGATTCCAGATATCGAAGATAAGGATCACGCGCGTGTAATCGCTCTCGTTCCAGGCTTCATGTTCGATCGTGTCGTCGAAGACGAAGGCCTTGCCCGGTTTCCACTCGCGTATCTCGCTGCCGACGCGGAAGCCGCATTTCTCCGGCACGATCAGCGGTACATGCACGATAAGCCGTGTATTCGTGACACCCGTATGCGGCGGAATGCGCGTATGCGGTTCGAGGGTCGAGAAAAACACGGCGGGCGCAAAACCCGGTACGTCGGCGATGGGCGCAGCCTCTACAATCGCGGCAGTCTTCGGACAACGCGCGCAATGATCGTCAAGTCGCTTGCCGTCTTGCCATAGGAAATACGCGCTCCAGCGCGGCGAGTGATTCAATTCCGCCCATTGGTTGATCGGCACGCCTTCGGGATGATTGACGTAAGGCGCAAAGCCCGCGCTGTCCGCATTGACGAGCGCGGCCAATTCCTCGCGGATCGTATCGGTCGCGGCTTCCACGTCCCGTAGCCACGGGAAATCCGCGTTGTCGTAAAACTGGATCGCAGGCAAACGCGGAAAATGCAGCATGGTCGGCTGCTGCACGAAAATCCTTTTCCCTTCGATCATCGCGTCCTTGCATGCGTCGAAACGCGCGAATTTATCGCCCGCATGCCGCGCGCGGATTTCGCCCAGCAAAGGCGCAAGCTGCGCGTTCAATTCTTCCGCATTCTCGCGCACGACATCGCGCGCATGCGCGATCTGTGTCTGCAATTCGCGCGGGCTCTCGCTTGGCAGGATCGTGAGCATATCGCGATAGGTGCGCGCTGCCAAACGCTTGCGACCGCTGCGTTCGAGCCACACACCTTTGGCAAGCAGCGCGGGATAGAAATAGGGATCGATCGCAAGCGCGCGCTCGAGTGCGGCCAACTCGCCTACCGCGTCACCCAGGCTGCGGCACGCGAAAGCCTGGTTCAAAGGCACAATCGGATTGCGCGGATCGGCCGCCGCCGCACGCTCCAGCAACAGGCGCGCACGGCCCATATCCTTGCGCATATGCGCGTGCTGGCCTGCATGCAGCAGCGCCTGCGGATGATGAGGTGCGAGCGTAAGCACGCTATCCCAGATGCGCGCGGCTTCATCGACGCGGCCTGCACGCATCGCGGCATGGGCCGCCTGCACAAGCTCCGGAAGGCGCGGGTCCACCTGCCCTATCGCTCCGTTAGCTCCGGCGCGCGCAATTCGACTGCGCCTTGCGGCTCGCTATGGATCGCGGAGACGACCGAACGCACGGGTGCGAGATTGGCAATCTCGATAAGGCCCTCCATCGCGCGCAGGCCCATGGCCGTGCTGCCGAACATCTCGTTCACCGTCTCCACAATGCCTTTCTGAGCCGGGAAACGGCGGAACTCGATGCGCTGGCCTTGCGGCAGATGTGCGAGCCTGCGCGCATCGTCGGCTGCGATCCACAATCCGCCCAGCTCGTCCACGAGACCACGCGAAAGCGCATCCGCGCCGCTCCACACGCGGCCCTTGGCGATGCTCTGCACCTTATCGAAGGGCAATTTCCTTCCCACCGAAACCTTGTGCATGAAGTCGTTATAGATCGCATCGACCTGCGTATTGAGATCGTCGAGTTGCTTGGGCGTGAAGGGCTGCGTGGCGGAATCGAACAATGCGTTATCACCTTGCGAAATTTCGCCGACATTGACGCCCGCGAGCCCCAGCGATTTATCGATGGCGACCTTGCCCGTCAGCACACCGATGGAGCCCGTGATCGTGCCGGGCTCCGCCACGATGCGGTCGGCCTTGCACGAAATGTAATAGCCGCCGGAAGCCGCCAGGCCGCCCATGCTCACCACCACGGGCTTGCCATGCGCCTGTGCGCGACGCAGTGCTTCGAGAATCTGGTCCGACGCCGACACCGATCCGCCAGGCGAATCCACGCGCAGCACGATGGCCTTCACATCGGGATCGCGCACCGCATCGCGCACGGCATTGGAAAGATCGTCACTCGCGATGGCGCCTTCGCCGCCGAAGACGTCTGGGCCGCGCGATTTGCCGTCCACGATCTCGCCTGACGCTTCGATGAGCGCGATGCGCGGGCCGGCCGTGGGCCGCATCGAATGTTCTTCGGCGCGCAGATAAGGCAACAGCCAGGTGAACTTCGCGCCCGCGCCTGCCCTATGCAGCACGGCCCATTCGGCGTCATCCTCATAGCCGAGCTTATCGATAAGGCCGGCTTTCTTCGCATCCTCGGAGAATTGCGGGCTTGCATTGAAGGCGGTCACGATATTCGCCTTCGGAATGCGCCGCGCGATGGCGACTTCATTCGCCGC
>DATHQA010000358.1:0-6056 GCA_035483375.1 Rhizomicrobium sp.
TTCTGTTCTCGTAACGCTAGTTACTTCTTCCGGCGCGCTCGCGTGCGTGCGGCTTTCTTGGCGGAAGCGGAACGGGCAGTCTTTGACCTGATCGCAGAAGCCTTGCCGCCAAGCCGCCCACCTTTGCGTGACGGCGCATGCCTTTCTTTCTTGCCGCGGCCGGAACCGCTTTTCTTGCCGCCATGGGTTTCCGCGTTCACGGTCGCCCAGGCACGGCGTTCGGCTTCTTTTGCAGGTGTGCCGCGATCTTCGTAGCTTTCCTCGATGTGCTCGGCCTGGCGTTTCTGCTTGTTCGTGTAACTCGATTTGTCGCCGCGCGGCATGTGTGTATCTCCTTAATGGCGAAAAGCGGAACGCGAGTTCCACGTGCCGGTTCCCGAAAGCTCGCGCAACGTTCTCTTCGCTTCATCGTTATCCAAACATAGGCGCGCAATAATGCGCGGAAGGAGTGGTGCGAAGATGGAAACACATAACGACGTTCGCCTCCCGCAGCGGTCGCAAGCTGTGGTCGGAACTGAAGCGAAAAATGCGATTTCGGAAAAGGCAAAGCCGACAAAGAAAGAAACCGACCGCAAGGTTGATCGCCAGCTCAAGGATTCGTTTCCCGCGAGCGATCCGCCATCTTATAGCGGCGGCCGTCACATTATCGGCGCGCCGGAAGAACGCGAAAGCGGCGCTGCCCAGCCTCATCATCCCGAGGTGAAGGCCGCCGAGAAGAAGGTGAAAGACGGAACGGCGAAACATCCTGCCAAATACTGAGGCGTGGCGGGCAAACAGAGAGTGTGTGCCATGGTAAACGTGTGGGAAGACAATCACAGAATGCTGACCGAACGCGAAGCGACGCAAGGCCAGCAGCTCGGACATATGCGTTATGTCCTCGCTTTCAGCCTGGCGCTTGCGTTCTGCGCAGGCGTGCTGCTTCTCCTATCGTTCTTTAACTGGTGAGTGGCCGTTAGAGGCTTTTGCCCGTTTGCGGAACAAACGCAACGGCAGAGTATGCCATGAGCGCTCATCCTTCGCTTCGTATTCATGAAAGGCCTTGAGCAGTCCGCCGATGACTTCGGCGGACGTCTCAAGCATCGCCTTCAATTGCGGCTCGTCGATATCGTTCATCTCCTCGCGCAGCGCTGCCATCGTTTCTTTTAAACGTATGCGCGTGCGATGAACGCTTTGCTCAAGATCGTGCTCGATGTGGTCGTTTGTCATAAGTAGCTCCGTTCGCATAATCCGACGATAGGCAAACGGGATGGCAAAGCGTTTCGTTCCGGTCCCGGACATATTTGACTCCCTGCGCGGAAATAAGGAAAGTCTTAACGTTGGGCTTTGAGGGGCTGGTTATGCGCACGGTAGTGAAAACGGGAATTTGCGTGGCTTGCTTGACGATGGCGGGTATAGCGCTTGCCGATCCGGCGACGCCCACAGGTGTTATTATTACATCCATAACGGCGGGCCGGATCGATCCCGCGCTCAAGGTTCCGGTCTTTGACGGCGTACCCGGCGCGCAGGTCGACAATGCCGATCTGTCGATGCCGCAGGCAATCCTTGTGCACGGTCAGCAATATTCTTTTGTGCTGACCTCACAGAACACGACGTTCACCGGCACGTGCAAAGATTCATATCGGCTGACACAGGTTCAGAGTGGCAAGACTGTCGTTCTCCAATCCGCCACTATCGTAAAATCCTACGACTGCACGCCGGGCACCTATTGGATGTACTATTACTACGGCAAACCGATCCCGAATTCGCCCGGCCCCGCGACTCTAATCGGTACCGTGACTTATGGCACCAACAAGATTTCCATGACCACGCATGTGGTGATTCAATAGCCGTACTCTCACGGCTGCGACGAAGTACGGGATCTGCGCAATGGCGGACAAAATCTCCGATGACGAACTGGTCGGCCTTGTAAAATCGCCCGGCTGGGAGTTGGTCGCCGACAAGAATGACAAAGCCACCACAGGCACCCTCGAAGATGTCCTGAAGGTGCATCATCAAATGCATCGGAGCGGAGAAACTCCCGGCCCGATAAAGCAGCTGGAAACATCCATCGAACTGGACATGCTGCAGATCGAAATGCTGTGGCGTTATCTCGGGCTGCCGGTCTGAAATTTCGGCGCCTTTGACTCCAAATTTGTTGAGCAAAAAATACTTTTCGTTGAACGGCTTTACCGATCGTGCAATTGATTACTGCCGAAATATTGGCGGTGAAAAATGATCGTCATCGGATTAGGCCAAAATGGTGCGTTTGTACGCATGGCGCGTTTCAAAACCTCGCGCCTGTTTGCGGCGATCTGTATTGCGGCAGCAGCAATACCTGTTGCCGCACATGCAGTACAATTCGTCACATTCGGCATACCGGGCGGCACCAACGTATATGGGGGAATAATCAATTCCACTTCTTCGGTCACGGGCTTCTATACGGACCGCACACAAGCCCAACACACATTCTTGCGCACATCCGACGGCACGATCGCGACATTCGATGCCGGACCGGGAACGCAATACACCACACCGTCAGGCCTCACGCGTAGTGGCGAGATCATCGGCCAATATACGAAAGATGGCATAGTGTACGCCTACAAGCGCGGCTCGCTCGATATTTTAAAAAGCTTCAAAGCCGACAAGAAGGCGGTTGTGACCTATGCGTTGGGCATCAACAACGGCCAATCGATCACCGGATACTTTTATCGTTCGGATACGGTGAGACACGGGTTTCTGCGCTCACGCAGCGGCTCCACGATTGAATTCGATGCTCCCGACGCGGCTGATACTTATAACACTGGAACCGCGGCCGTCAGCATCAACGAAAGCGACGCCATCACCGGGTATTATTTCGATAATAGCGCAAGCATTCACGGCTTTCTGAGATCGAATGAGGGCACGATTACCGAGTTCGATGTTCCAGAAGCCGGCGGAACAACCGAACCGGCGGGTATTTCAAACGCCGGCTGGATTGCGGGTTATTACAGCGACGCCGGGAATATCTATCATGGTTTCGTGCGAAAGCCCGACGGAGCGTTTGTGACGTTCGATGCGCCCGATGCCGCCAACGGCACTTACGCGTACGCCATCAACAATCATCAGACGATTATCGGAATTTATCTGGCTTCGGATGGAACGCATTCGTTCATACGGGAAAAAGACG
Organism: Rhizomicrobium sp.; assembly: GCA_035483375.1. Taxonomy (GTDB): domain Bacteria; phylum Pseudomonadota; class Alphaproteobacteria; order Micropepsales; family Micropepsaceae; genus Rhizomicrobium. Next base: position 3,146 of record DATHQA010000358.1, read on the forward strand.
GCACCCTTACAGAGTTCAAGGTTCCGGGCGCCACAGCTACGCTTGCGAACAGCATCAATGACGACGGCGTCGTTGCGGGCACGTATCAGAACAAAAACGGCGTGATGCGCGGCTTCTTGCGAATTCCCTGAAATGCAGCAAGCGGAAGTGGCGCGCCCTAGGGGAGTCGAACCCCTCTTGCAAGAATGAAAATCTTGAGTCCTAACCGATAGACGAAGGGCGCTTGGGTGGGGGGCTATAAAGTGGCGCGCGGCCCTTGGCAACCCTTTCCTGGCCGGGCCGGTTAAGCCTGTGCGCTGGCGGCATCTTCGAGGTGAAGCTGTACGCGGACGCGGCCCTGCCATTCCTCCGCGCGCAGTTTTCCGGCAGCATGGATGAGTTGCCCGCGCGCTTTGAGCAGCCCCTCGCCCAGCTTCGTTTCGACGGCGCGGAACGCGATGCCGTCCAGCCGCGCGCCGTCATGGCCCGCTAGCCGGAACCGGATATGGTTCTTGCCCACGACGTCGGCAAAAACGAGCCGCGCATCGGGCACCACAAGCATGGGTTCGGGATTGCCCGCGCCGTAAGGCCCGCCAAGCGCGATCTCCTCCGCCAATTGCTGTGTCGCGCCGCGCGGCGAAACCATAAGGTCTAGATCGACATCTACCGTGACGATGCCGCCCGTTTCCGCGAAGCGCGCGGCGAGGAATTGCACGAAACCGTCGAGCTGCGATTCATAGATCGAAAATCCCGCCGCCATCGCATGCCCGCCGCCGGAATCGATGACGCCCGCCTGCGCTGCCTCGCGCACCGCTGCACCCACATCGACGCCCGGCACGGATCGCACCGAACCGCGGCCCATGCCGCCTTCGAAACCGGCAACGAAAGCAGGTTTACCGAAACGCTCGCGCAAGCGCCCTGCAACAATACCGACGACGCCCGGATGCCAGCCGTCTTTTGCGACGAGCACGAATGGCGCATTGGCTTGCGTCGAAGCCATCGCGATCGCGTCCTCGAGAATGATTTGCTCGATGGCCTGGCGTTCGCGATTGTGAAGATCGAGTTGGAGCGCCGCTTCGTTGCATTCTTCTTCCGTCAGGCCCGTCAGCAATTCGACGCCGAGGCTGCAACGGCCCACGCGCCCGCCCGCATTGATGCGCGGGCCGAACACGAAACCAAGATGATGCGTCGTGAAAGGTGGCTCGGCATTCGCTACGCGCGCAAGCGCCGCGAAGCCTTTGCGCTTGAGCATTGCCAATCGCGCCAATCCGCCGCGCGCAAATGCGCGATTGAGACCGATGAGAGGAACCACATCACATATCGTCGCGAGCCCCGCGAGATCTAGCGCACCCATCATGTCCGGCTCGACGACAAAATTCTTCGCGTACCAAAAGCTTTCGCGGAGCGCGCGGCTCAACGCGACAAGGAACAGGAACGTCACGCCCGCGGCGCACAGATAATTCATGCCGGATTTGTCTCCGGGTTGGTTCGGATTGACCTGCGCGAAGACGGGCGGAAGCGTCTCAACCGCGTGATGATCAAGCACGATAACGTCGAGACCCGCATCATGCGCGGCGGTGAGCGCGGCGGTCGCCGTCGCCCCGCAATCGACTGTGATAACAAGGCTGATGCCTTCGTCTTTCAGTTTCAGCAATGCCGCAGCGGACGGCCCATAACCTTCCGTCATGCGGTCGGGAATATAGATGCGCGGCTTGTGCCCGATGGCCGTGAGGAAATCACGCATCATCGCCGCCGAGCACGAACCGTCGACATCGTAATCGCCGAACACCGCGATGTTCTCGCACGCGACGATAGCAGCCTGCACGCGTGCGACAGCCTTTTCCATGTCTTTGAACAAGCGCGGCTCGGGCAACAGCCGCTTGATGGTAGGATTCAAATAATCCCGCGCTTCATTTGCGCTGACTCCGCGCGCAGCCAGCAACCGCGCAAGCAACAATGAGATTTCCGCTTGCGTAGAGAGTGCGCGCACGGCGGCGTTGTCGATAGCGGGCAAACGCCATCTGCGGCCGGAGAAGGAATGCGCGATCTCGAAGGCCGGTTCGTGCGGCGATGCGTAAGCGTCAGCCCACATCCTTGCGCCGATGCCGCGCCTTGATCCAGCGCACAGTGCCTGTGGCGGAGCGCATCACGACGCTCTCGGTCGTGATGTACTCGCGGTCGCGATGCACACCCGCGAGCATGGACCCATCCGTGACGCCCGTGGCCGAGAACACCACGTCGCCGGAGGCGAGATCCATGAGTGAATATTTGCGATTGAAATCCGTGATGCCGAGCTTGGCCGCCCGCGCGCGTTCATCCTCACGCCGGAACACGAGCCGCGTCTGGATTTGTCCGCCGACGCAGCGCAACGCCGCCGCGGCAAGCACGCCCTCGGGCGCACCGCCCTGCCCGATATAGATGTCGATACCCGTCGCCGGATCGCTCGTCGCGATGACGCCCGCCACATCGCCATCGGTGATGAGGCGCACTGCAGCGCCCGTGCCGCGCACGGCTTCGATGATCTGCGAGTGGCGCGGACGATCCAAGATAAGCGCCGTGATATCGCGCGGCTTCACGCCCTTGGCCTTGGCGAGATTGACAATGTTCACATCCGGCGGCGCATCGAGATCGATTGTGCCTTCGGGATAGCCGCCGCCGATGGCGATCTTGTCCATGTATGTATCAGGCGCATTGAGCAGCGTGCCCGGCTCGGCCATCGCCATCACGGCGAGCGCATTGGGCAGCGCTTTGGCCGTAAGCGTCGTGCCTTCGAGCGGGTCGAGCGCGATGTCAATGGCGACGCCGCCGGAGCCGACCTTCTCGCCGATATAGAGCATCGGCGCTTCGTCGCGCTCGCCCTCACCGATGACGACGGTGCCGTCGATGGGCAATTGGTTGAATGCCTTGCGCATCGCTTCAACGGCGGCCTGAT
>DATHQA010000359.1:0-2695 GCA_035483375.1 Rhizomicrobium sp.
ATCGCGACCGATCTCAACACCGATTCCATCGCGCGCGCCCGCGAAGGGCTTTACACGAATTACGAAGTGCAGCGCGGCTTGGGCATTCGCCGCCTCGTGAGTCATTTCACGCAAACGGGCGAGAACGAATGGCGTGTGAGCGACAGCCTGCGCCGTTCGATCATGTTCCGCAGCTTCAATCTGCTCGATTCCTTCGATTGGCTCGGCGAAGTCGATGTCGTGTTCTGCCGCAACGTGCTGCTTTATTTCGATGACGCCACGAAACGCCGCGTGTTGAAGAAGCTCGTTGCCGCCACTGTGCGTGATGGTTTTCTCCTCATGGGCACGGCGGAAAATCCGCATGAGATCGTGCCGGAGCTCGAGGCGGCTACGGATGCACGCGGGGTTTATACCCGCACGCATCCGCAACAGAAACGCGTGCGCGCTTAAAGCGTCACGCGCAAACCCGCAAAAGCGCTTCTTCCCGCCGCGCCATAGCCGAGTACGGGTTCATAATGCTCATCGAACACATTCTCCACACGCGCGAACAGCGAGAAATTGCCGTAGACCGGATAGGAGCCGAACACATTGGCGGTCGTGTAGGACGACATCGGATTGAAACGATCCGCGCCGTCGAAGCGGTCGCCGACATAGACGATGCCGAAACCGAGCGTTTCGTTCGTCGCGGGCGCCCATGTGAGATTACCACTCGCCGTATAATGCGGCGAACGTTGCAACGGCGTACCGAGTGTGAGATCGACGGCGGAAAGATCGGTGACATCGGCAGACGCGCTCACATTGTCGCCGAGATCGGCCGTGGCTTCGTATTCTTCACCCGTTGCACGCGCGCGCGCGATGTTGTCGTAATAGCCATAAGGCCGCGCTGCGCATGTCGGCGGTATGGGATCGCTGAAACAATCCGGTTGGAAGAAGCCGATCTGATTGTTTGTGCGGCGCTCGAAATAGGTCGCCGACACATGCACGCGCCCGTCGAGAAAACGTTGCGTGGCGCCCGCTTCCCAGCCGCGCGCGGTTTCAGGCAGCAATTCCCTCAGCGGATTGGAATAGGGCGAGAACAATTCGTACAGCGTCGGGGCCTTGAAGCCGTCGCCGTAATTGGCATGCAGCACCGTCGCGCCATTGTTCGGCGTCCACGCGCCCGCAACCTTGAGCGAAGTGTGGCCGCCGAAATTGGAATCGTCGTCGTAGCGCACGCCGCCCGTCACCGTCAGTTGATCGAAGAACGTCATCTGATCCTGCGCGTAGCCGCTGCTGATCTGTGAATGGCCTTTGTCGATCTCGGTCGGCATATACGAGAAGAAGTCCGTGCTCGTGAACGAGATATGTTGCGTCTCCGCGCCGAAGGTCAGCTCATTGTCCGGCAAGACATCGAAAATTCCCTGATATTCGAAGCGCACGGCATCGCCCTCGAAATCGCTGTTTTTGTGGATGATGTCGGCCGCCGAATTGAAAAATCTACGGTCGCTGTCCGATGCGATCATCGCGATGCGGTTGTGGAACTGGTTGTTCAGCAGGTCTATGTTGAAGCCCGCATAGCCCGCAAGCAACTGGTTGTCGCTATAGGCGCCGGAATCGGAAAGATTGTAATCCGGGGGCAGGTAATTGTCGTCGAAGCTGTTGCGCGCCTCCGTTGCATAGCCGCGCAGATCGAGGCTCATCGTGTCGTTGATGTGGTAGCGCGCATTCAGCGTGCCGCCGAGATTGTTATAGCCGTCGGTTTCGGTATTGCCATTGCGCGAATCCGCCGCCGAAATGCCGTCGGTGAGATAGGCATTGATCGCGCTGCCATATTCGACGTCGCCGAGCGTGCCGTCCGCCGCCGCATTGAGATGGGCGGTGTCGAACGAACCGCCTTCGGCCTCCGCCGTCAGCGCGAATGGCGTGTCGCCGCCGCGCTTTGTGAGAATATTCACAACGCCGCCGATCGCGTCGCTGCCGTAAAGCGTGGATTGCGGCCCGCGCAGCACTTCGACGCGATCGACATTGTTGGTGAGCACATCGCCGAGCACCGCCTCGTCATCCGCTGTGCTCGGATCGTTGATGCGCACGCCGTCTATAAGCGTGAGCGACTGGCCGGCGGCAGCACCGCGAATGCTCATCGTCGTCGCCTGTCCGATGCCGCCATCGCGGATGATCGTCACGCCGGGTATCTCTTCCAGCGCATCGCTCAGGACGGAAATCTGCTGGGTCTGAAGTTCATCGCCCGTGATGACCGAAACCGATTCACCGGTCTTGTCGAGCGGCTGTTCGCTGCGCGTGGCACTGACGACGACCTGTTCGTCCTGCGCGAAGGCAGGCGCGGCCAGGCACAGGCAGGCAAGTGAAAGAGCAATTTTTCGCATGACGATCTCCAAAACGAGGAGCCGCCGTGAAGCGAAGATATGGAATCCCCATGTGTGCCCCCGCGACGACTCGAGCCTGTCGTCACAGCGGGTACCCGCAGCCCCCAGCACACCCCGGCCGGAAACGGACGACGGCACAAGACAGGTCTCCTGGCTTCCGGGTCTTCGCTTTTCGTCCGCCTTCCCAAGGGACTAACCTCAGTGGCACGTGGACGTCGGCTCGCCGGTCACAGTTGCGGGGGCAGCCACAGGCATCTCACCTGCGTTCCCTAACCTTGCGCGTGATGTGGAACTAGCCGAGCGCGGCCAAGGCGTCAATTGCCGTAATATGGACATTAAGTCCTGTTCGGATG
>DATHQA010000360.1:0-6546 GCA_035483375.1 Rhizomicrobium sp.
GTAAGCATCGGTTATCGCGGCGATTTCTTCTTCGGCGCAACGGACGGCGGCATCGATGCACGCGAAAGCAAAACGCTCGGCTTCTACGGGCCGTTCGCCACGGTCAGTGTCGGGTTGTGAGGCTTACGGCAGCAGGAAGGAAAACGAGGTGCCGAGGCTGTCGGATTGAACAGTGAGCGCAGCGCCGAGCGATTGTGCAAGCGAACGGATCAGCGTGAATCCGACGCCGCCGCCATTCTCGGAATCGAATCCTTCCGGCAGACCCACGCCATCGTCGGAAACTTCGACGACGGTCTGGCCGCTCGCCATACGCGCGCAGCTCAATTGGATCTGCACGGGGATACCCGTCGGGTGCGCATGCTTGACGGCATTCATGATGATCTCGCTCACGACAAGGCCGAGCGCCTGCGCCTGTTCGGGCTTCACGCGACAGCTTGAATCGAGACGATGCACAACGCCCACACGCCGCGAAAGTGCGAGCGAGGAAATAAGCGTCGAGCAGTTCTCTATAAGATAGTCCGCAAGATCGACGTCCTCGGTCGCGGTGTGTTTTGCGAGTACGCGATGCAAGCGGCTGATGCTCACAATCTTGCCCGTCGTTTCATGCAGCAATTGCTGCACCTCGCTGCGCGTCAGCAATTGCGGCCCGCGTGCGACGGAGGAGGCCTGCACCTGAACCATGCCCGCCAGCAAAGCGAGATGGTTGGCGATGCGGTGATCGGCTTCTCTCAGGAGCGCTATGTCGCTGCCCGGATGTGCGGAGGGACTCAGTTCGGCCTGCATTTATTCCTCCTGTTTGATCAAATTTACTCTGGCTACACCGGGCTGTCCAGAAAAATATAATGATATCAAATACTTACGATACTTATTCTGGTGTTTTGAGGGGTTTTGCGCAAAGGTTTCTTTTGGAACAGTTTGCTCAGTTGACGGTTTATGAGATGGTTGCATAGAATGAGTAAGTGGCGACTGTTGGGGAACCGAAATGGCGGCGGAACTTACGCGCGGTGAGCGCCTTCAGATCATGCTGACACAGGACGAATTGCGGGCGCTGGATGATTGGCGCTTCAAGCGCCGCATGCCGAGCAGGGCGGCAGCAATCCGGGAATTGTTGAAGCGCGGGCTTGCGGCGGAAGGTTTTGTGCTCGCCGACGACCGTGCAAAGTCGCAGGAATTCGGCGTCATCACAGACAAAGCCGGCGACGAACAATCCGGCGACCGCCAGGATAATTAGCTCGCGATTTTCTCGAGCACGCGTTCGGTCTTCACAGGCGCGGGGTTTGAAAACTCCATCGCCTCGTCCTTAAGCGCACCAAAGCGCAGGCTCATGATATCGAGCGCGTAATTCTGATAGAGCTTCCAGGGCGCACGCGTGCCTTGTTTCGGAAAGCGATGGATGGAGCGCTGGATATAGCCGGACGAGAAATCGATCCAGGTCTGTGTCGGCATATTCGGATCGCGATTGCGCGGCGTCGATTGCCGCATGCCGGTCTTGTCCATGTGATTGATCAGACGGCATGCATATTCGCAGGTCAGGTCACATTTGAGCGTCCATGACGCATTCGTATAGCCGCATACCCAGACCATGTTGGGCACGTCGCTGCACATCATGCCTTTGTAATTCAGCGTCTGGGACAGATCGACGGTTTTGCCGTCCACGCTGAATTCGAGGCCGCCCAGAACCTCAAGCGTCAATCCCGTCGCCGTCACGATGACATCGGCGTCGAGTTGCTTGCCCGACTTCAGTTTCAGCCCCGTTTCCGTGAACATCTCTATGTGATCGGTCTCTACCGAAGCGTGGCCGTTCTTGATCGCCTCGAACAGATCGGCATCGGGCACGAGGCACATGCGCTGATCCCAGGGCTTGTAATTCGGCGTGAAATGCGTGGCGACGTCGTAATCCGGCCCCAGCTCCGCACGCACGCGTTGAAGCACCGCGCGTTTCGTCTGCTCCGGCCTCCTCCGCGCAAGCTGGAAGAACAGCATGAAGCGCAGCACGTTTTTCCAGCGCGTGAGCCCGTAAGCGAGCTTCGCGGGCAGGTTACGCCTGAGCCAATTGGCGGCTGCGTCTTCCGCCGGCAGCGACACGACGTAGGTGGGCGAACGCTGCAGCATCGTTACATGCGAAGCCGTCTTCGCCATTTCGGGAACAAGCGTCACGGCGGTAGCCCCGCTACCGATGATGACGACACGCTTGTTCCTGTAGTCGAGATCTTCAGGCCAATGCTGCGGATGGATGAGATGGCCCTTGAACTTCTCCATGCCCGGAAAATCCGGCGTGTAACCGGCCGAATAGCGATAATAGCCCGAGCACATGAACAGGAAATTGCAGGTCATGCGCACGGTTTCTTCGCCTTGCGCGGTCTTGCGCACGGCCTCGACCGTCCATTGCGCATCCTTCGTGGACCAGGACGCGCGCTTCACCCAGTGATTGAACCGGATATGGCGGTCGATGCCCGCCTCGCGCGCCGTATCGCGCACATAGCCAAGGATCGACGGCCCATCCGCGATGGCTTTGGCATTCGTCCACGGCTTGAACGAATAGCCCATCGTGTACATGTCGGAATCCGAACGGATGCCAGGATAGCGGAACAAATCCCATGTGCCGCCTATGGCGCCACGCCCCTCAAGGATCGCATAGGATTTCTCCGGGCAGTTCTTCTGCAGATGGTAGGCAGCGCCTATGCCCGAAAGCCCGGCACCTATGATCAGCACATCGACATGTTCGTTCGGCAATCCGGCCTCCATCCCGCTATGAGCTAGTGATCCGATGGGACAAGGTCAAGCAAGGCTTGAGCGCATTCCCTGCACCCATTAGACAATGTTGTCAATAGCGCAATTGAGCTCCTGCGCATTTGTCCGCTTGACGGGCCGCCGCTTTTGTCCGTCACTTCGCATATGCAGCATGGGGCGGGAATGAAGGAATTGACGAGGGCGGAGGCAGTCTCCGGCCCGCTCGGTGCCGCGCCGTTCGGAAATTATGTGCTAGGCCCCGCCTATGATGAGATGTTCACGCCGGATGGTGGCTTGCGCCCGAACTATGCGGCGCTTGGTGAAAGGCTTGCCTCGCTTCCGGCCGATGAGCTGAACCGGCGGCAGCAGGCCTGCGAGCAATCCTTCCTCTATCAGGGCATCACTTTCACGGTCTATTCGGATTCGAAGGCAACGGAGCGCATCATCCCGACCGATCTGTTGCCGCGTATCGTCACGGCTGCGGAATGGGCGCGGGTCGAAGCGGGGCTGAAACAGCGCATCGCGGCGCTGAACCTGTTCCTGCGCGATATCTATTCCGATGGCCGCGTGCTGAAGGACGGCATCGTCCCGCGCAAGATGATCCTCGGTTCGAAGCATTATCGCCGCGAGATGCGCGGCGTGCCCGTGCCGCATGGTGCTTATGTGAATGTGTGCGGCACCGATCTCGTACGCCGCGCCGACGGCACCTTCGTCGTGCTCGAAGATAATCTGCGCGTGCCTTCTGGCGTGTCCTATATGCTCGCGAACCGCGATGTCGTGCGGCGCGCCTTTCCCGGCGTGTTCCGTGCGGCGCGCGTGAAACCGATCGAGCATTATCCGCTGGAGTTGCTTGCGACGCTCAAATCGCTCGCGCCGTTTCACGACGATGTTTCGATCGCAGTGCTTTCGCCCGGTGTGTTCAACTCCGCCTATTTCGAGCACGCATTCCTCGCGCGCCAGATGGGCGTGGAGCTTGTTGAAGGCCGCGATCTTCTCGTCAACGACAATGTCGTCTATGCGCGCACGACATCGGGGCTGAAGCGCATCGATGTCATTTATCGCCGCGTCGATGACGATTTCGTCGATCCGCTCAATTTCCGCGAGGATTCCTCACTCGGCGTGGCGGGCCTGTTCAATGCCTACCGCGCAGGCAACGTCGCGCTCGCCAATGCGCTGGGCACAGGCGTTGCCGATGACAAGGCGATCTACGCCTATGTGCCGCGTCTCATACGCTATTATCTCTCCGAAGAACCGCTCATCGAAAATGTGGAAACGTTTCTGTGCCGCGAACCGGCGCAGTTGTCCCATGTGCTTGCCAATCTCGAAAAGCTCGTCGTGAAGGCGGTCGGCGAATCCGGCGGCTACGGCATGTTGGTCGGCCCGCATGCGAGCGTCGCCGAACGTGAGGCGTTTGCCGCGAAAGTGAAAGCGGACCCTGAGAATTACATCGCCCAGCCCACGATCCAGCTTTCGACGGCGCCGACCTTCATCGATGGCAGCGTCGAAGCGCGCCATGTCGATTTGCGACCGTTTATTTTATGCGGCGAGGAAACGCGCATCGTGCCGGGCGGGCTCACGCGCGTGGCGCTGCGCAAGGGAAGTCTCGTCGTCAATTCGAGCCAGGGCGGCGGCTCGAAAGACACCTGGGTGTTGAGCGAGTAATGCTGGCAAGGGTCGCTGACAGCATGTATTGGATGGCGCGTTATATCGAACGCGCCGAACACACCGCGCGGCTTCTCGCCGTCAAGCTCGAATCCATGGTCGAGCAATCGCCGGAAGAGGCCGAAGCCTCCTGGGTACGTGTGCATGCAGGGCTGACGGGCGAACCGTTCAAACATGCCCGCGCCGATGCATTCGAGATCGTGCGCGAGACGGCGTTCGATCCACTCAATCATTCCTCGCTTGTGAGCTGTCTCGGCTTCGCGCGCGACAATGCACGCCAAGTGCGCGAACAGTTATCGACCGAAGTGTGGGAACATCTGAACCGGCTCTATCTGCGGCTTCGGACCGTCACGGTGGAATCGATCTGGGTGCACCAGCCTTCGGTTTTTTTCCGCGACGTACTCGAGGATTTGTTCACGCTGGGCGGCGTGACCTACACGACGCTGCGTCACGGCGAGGGTTGGCACTTCCTCGAACTCGGCCGCTTCATCGAGCGCGCGCAGCTCGTGAGCCGCCTGCTCGATATCCATTTCGGCCTTGCGCCCGGCTATGCGCAGCCTCTGCCCGCGCCTAAATATTTCGATTGGCTCGTGCTGCTCAAATTCTGCACAGCGTTTGAACCGTATAGCCGCGAATACACTGCGACGATCAGACCGGAGAAGATTGTGGAATTCCTGCTGTTCGACGCGGAGTTTCCCCATTCGGTGCGGTTCGCGGTGGATCGTCTGCGCGAGGCGCTGGAACATGTGGCGCCCGGCGCGCCGCCTGCGCGGCGGAGTGGTTGCGAGCGTCTTTCGGGCCGCCTGAAAGCCGCCGTCGATTACGGCCAGATCGACGATCTCGGCAGCGTGTCGGTCAACCGCTTCCTCACCGATATCGCGCGGCAATGCGAACAGGTCCATGACGCGGTCTATGCCGCCTACATCGCGTACGACGCGGAGACGGTGTTGTGAGGCAAGCGATGCATTGCGGTGTTGGGCGAGTAGCGAATGGCGAATGGCGAATAAGGAAATTTCTTCTATTCGCCATTCGCCATTCGCTATCGGCCAATCCGCCGATACGGAGGAGCTGACCCTCATGCACTATTCCGTCCAGCATGTAACACGCTTCCGCTATTCCTCGCCCGTACGGCAGAGCGTCATGGAGCTGCGCATGCAGCCGCGCTCCGAAGGCCCGCAATCGCTGAGGAATTTTCAGGTCTCGACCAATCCGCGTGCGCAGCTCTACGCCTATACCGATCATCTCGGAAACGCCGTCTATCATTTCAACGTGCTGCGCGAGCACAGCGAATTGCGCATCGAAACCCAGTCGCTTGTTGAAATGGTGCCATTCCATCCCCTGCCCGAGGCGACCGATCCGCTCGAATGGGAGCGCTACAATTCCTACAATCTGCGCGACGATCATTACGACATGCTCGAGGCGTCGAAATTCGCGCATATCTCCGCATCACTTTCCAATTTCATGGCGGAACATGGATTGATCGTGCCCAAATCCGATCCGCTGACGGTTCTGAAATCGCTCAACACGACGATCTACGATGCGTTTTCCTATCAGGTGGGCGTGACCGATGCGTCCTCGCCTATCGATGACGCGCTCAATGCGGGCCGCGGCGTGTGCCAGGATTTCGCCCATATCATGATCGCAGTGGCGCGGAGTTGGGGTATCCCTGCGCGTTACGTGTCGGGTTATCTCTATCACCGGCCCAAAAGCTCGGATCGCTCCGGTGAGGACGCGACGCATGCGTGGATGGAAGCCTGGATGCCGAGCCTCGGCTGGATCGGTTTCGATCCTACGAACAATATTCTCGCGAGCGAACGTCACATCCGCGTCGCCGTCGGCCGCGATTATTCCGATGTGCCGCCGACGCGCGGCACATACAAAGGCTCGGCGGAATCCGAACTTGCGATTTCGGTCTCGGTGCAGCCGACGCGCGCGCCGATCCAGCATGAGGAATTCCTGCGTGTGGCGCGGCCCGTGAAAGGTACGCAGCGCACGGACAACGCCGATCAATTCTATCAGCAGCAGCAACAGCAGCAGTGATCAGGCCGGTGCCGGTTCTTTTTTGGGTGCGGGTTGAACGGTGAATTTTCCCGACGCCACGCGCTGCAGATGCGTGACAGCTTCTGCAAGTGATGCCGCGACCGCATCGCAGCC
>DATHQA010000361.1:0-15346 GCA_035483375.1 Rhizomicrobium sp.
ACCGCCTCCATCACGAGTTCGGTGATGCGCTGCTGAATCTCCGTGCCCTTGATCTTGAGGATGGAGCTTTCCGGTCCGGCCATCTGGCCTTTGGATTCAGCGGCAAGCGTGCGCAGTTCGGTATATTCGAGCGCCGCGAGATCGATCTCCAGTTCCGCAACGCGGCGCGAGAATTCGTCGGTTTCCAACAGCGGCGTGCCGTCCACGGTTTCGGCGGTTGCAATATCCTTCAGCCGCTCGATCGCGCGTTTGGAGCGCGCCACGCCCGCAATGCCGGAACGTTCGTTGACGAGCAGGAATTTCGCGTAGGTCCAGCCCTTGTTCTCCTCGCCGACGCGGTTTTCGACAGGCACTTTCACATTGTCGAAGAAAACTTCGTTCACTTCGCGCACGCCGCCGAGCACGATGATCGGCTTCACTGTGATGCCGGGCGATTTCATGTCTATGAGAAGAAACGAAATGCCTTCCTGCTGCTTCGCATTCGGATCGGTGCGCACGAGGCAGAAGATCCAGTCGGCGAATTGCGCGAGCGTCGTCCACGTCTTCTGGCCGTTGACGATGTAATAATCGCCTTCGCGCACCGCACGCGTGCGCAGGCTCGCAAGATCCGAACCGGAGCCCGGCTCGGAATAACCCTGGCACCACCAATCCTCGCCCGAAAGGATGCGCGGCAGATATTTCTGTTTCTGCTCGTCATTCGCAAACGTGTAGATGACGGGCCCCACCATCGCGAGACCGAAAGGCAGAAGCGGCGGGGTTTCGGCGCGCGCGGCCTCCTCGTTGAAGATATAGCGCTGCGTCACGCTCCAGCCCGTGCCGCCATATTGCTTGGGCCAAGAGGGCGCCACCCAGCCCTTCTTGTAGAGAATGCGATGCCAGCCGAGATAGGACTCCTTCGTCATATCCTCGCCGTCGCCCGTGGCGATCTCGGATTTGTGCTCGGCGATGAAGGAACGGACTTCTTGGCGGAAGGCTTCTTCCGCGGGCGAAAAGCTCAAATCCATGGCGTTCTCCCATTCCCCGACAATTTGTCAGCTATGATAACGGGCAGACGCGTGCCTGCAAGCGCCGGATGCGGCAGGAAGCCTATTCCCGGCAAAAAGCCGCAATATGCCGGGCGAGGATTTCGGGCTGATCCTCGGGCGTGAAGCTATAGGCGTCCTCGATGAGTTCAACACGGGCACGGGCGAGTTCGCCTGCATAGCGGCGCGCGCTTTCCAGCGGAAAGAACTTGTCCTCGGGCGACCACAGGAACAGGACCGGCTTGTCGAAGCCCGCGATCAGCTTTTGGCCTGCCGCCTGAACATAAGTTTCCGATGCCGAACGCATCGCCTTCGCGGCATCGCGCAAGATTCTTCCATCACTGAGAATGGGCAGCGCGTAGGAATCCGAGGCTGCGTCGTCGATAGGGTGCTTGATGAGAAAACCATAGCCCTGCGGGGTTTTGCGAAAGCCGCGATCGCGCAGGACCTGTAGTGCATTGCCCAAAACCTCGTCGCTTTGGGCGGCCTGTTTGAGCCCGATAAACGCCGGCGGCGGGAATTGGTCATAAGGCGTTTCGCAGGAATTGAGCACGAGCCTGCCGATGCGTTCGGGATGCGCGGCTGTCGCGATCTGCGAATAGGCGCCGCCGGAATCATTGCCCACCAGCGTCGCATCGTTGAGACCGAGAGCCGCGATGAAATCGGCGATGAGAGCGCCGCAGCCCGCGGGCGTGAGGTCCGCGTTTTCGTTGAGCGGCAGCAAATGCGAACCGAACGGCAGATCCGGCACAATGCAGCGGAAATCCTTCGCCAGAGGCACCACGATTTTCCGCCACAGATTGGCATTGGCGAGCCAGCCATGCGCGAACACGATGGGTGCGCCCTGTCCGCGCTCCCAATAGCGGATCGTCCCCTGTGCAAGCGTGATTTCGCGTTGCGTGCCCAGGTCGGGCGAACGCCATACGGCGGAATTGTCCATTCTTTCCTCGCATAAACAGACTGACAGTCTGTATTTACATACTGACAGTCTGTTTATCAAGATGGACCGGAAAGGGCAGCCAATTTATGGTCGGCCTCATGGCAAAACCGGCACGACGCCCACGCACGCAGAAGGAACGCAGCGAAGCGACCACGACCTCGCTTGTTAGCGCTGCGCGCACGCTGTTTGCCGCGCGCGGTTTTGCGGATACGTCCATCGAAGATGTCCTGAACGCAGCGTCCGTCACGCGCGGCGCGCTCTATCACCATTTCGACAGCAAGACGGCGCTGTTCCGCGCCGCCTTCGAGGAGCAGGAGAAAATCCTGACCACCGCGGTTGCGCATGCTGCGGCCGGCAAACGCGGCGCATGGCCCGCGTTCCGCGCGGGCTGCGAAGCATTTCTGGAAGCCTGCCTCGATCCCGAAACCCAGCGCATCATCCTGATCGATGCGCCCGCGGTGCTAGGCTGGGATGTCATGCGCGAAATCGAATCGCGTTATGCGCTGTCGCTGCTGCGGGGCGGCCTCGAAGCCATGATGAAAGAAGGCAAACTCGCGCGGCGGCCCATCGATACGCTCGCCTCCATTCTGCTCGGCGCGTTATCGGAAGCGGCGATGGCGATCGCGCGCGCACCCGATCCACGCGCCGCGTCGCTCGATGCGCGGCGCGAAATCGATCATCTGCTGAAGTCGCTGATTAGAAACTAGGAACGTTTCATGTTGGAACCATAACCGTCATGGCAGGGCTTGACCCTGCCATCCATCGCGCTCGCGTCTGCGAACACAAAAGACTCTCTTCGACGCAGACATGCGTCGGATGGATGGCCGGATTTAATCCGGCCATGACGGAAGTATGGATAAACTCAATCCAAACCGCGAAATTGAGGAATTTCTCCGCGAATCTACGAACGTCCGTTCCTGATCGCCTCGTGATGACGGATGACTTCCTTGACGATGAAATTGAGGAATTTCTCCGCGAAATCGGGATCGAGCTTAGCGTTCTCGGCAAGCTTGCGCAGCCGCGCGATCTGGACCGCCTCGCGATTCGGATCGGCAGGCGGCAGGCCGTGCGCGGCCTTCAACTCGCCCACGGCCTTCGTGCATTTGAAGCGTTCGGCCAAGAGATGCACGAGGGCGGCATCGATATTATCGATGGAATCGCGCAGACGCAGCAATTCGGGATCGGCGGCCTCACTCATCGGCAATACCCTTCGTTTTCGTTTCGCGGTCGCGCCAGCGCTTTACCAGATCGGTCTCGATGCCGAACAGATCCAGCAGACGCCCGACGCTGTGATTGACGATGTCATCGATGGTTTTCGGCCGCGTGTAGAACGCAGGCACGAGTGGAGCGACGATAGCGCCGAGTTCGGACAGCGCGGCGAGGTTTCTCAGATGCCCTGCATGTAGCGGCGTCTCGCGGATCGCGACGACAAGACGGCGGCGTTCCTTCAAACACACATCGGCGGCGCGGCTGATGAGCGTACCCGTGACCCCCGTCGCGATCTCGCTCATCGTCTTGATCGAGCATGGCAGGATCATCATGCCCATGGTCTGGAAGGAGCCCGACGAGATCGCGGCACCCACATCGCCAACCGCATAATTCGCGGTTGCAAGCTTGCGCACATCGCGCGGTTTGAGATCGGTCTCATAGGCAAGCGCCATTTCGGCGGGCTTGCTCATCACGAGATGGGTTTCGACGGCGGCGTCCTTCAACGCCTCCAGCAGGCGCACGCCATAGATGACGCCCGAGGCCCCCGAAATGCCCACGATCAAACGCTGTGGCGACTGCCTGGCCATCTACCCCTCTTCTTGACCGGACAGGAACACCATCTTGCGGCCCGCTTCAATGACCGGATGTTCGCGGGCCGCGAGTTCCCCCTAACCTATTGTTCCAAAGGGTGTGTTTGTTAACTGAGCCGCACGATCCGCATGGACGAAAGCCACGCGCCTCCTTATGGTTACTCGAAAGTTAATAAAATTTGGGCGGCGTCGGGGTAGCGGTGGGAGCTGTTCGCGTAGTCGTGATGATGTTGGTGGGGCTGGTGCTGGCCGGCTGCGCCACGGCGTCGAACCCGGAAGCCGGCGATCCGTTCGAGCCCGTCAACCGGCAGGTTTTCAAATTCAATCAGGAGCTCGACAAGCGCGCAGCCGTTCCTGCGGCGACGTTCTATCGAAGCTCCGTGCCCGGGCCCGTTCGCGACGCGATCCACAATTTCCTCGCCAATACGGGCGCGCCCGTGACGTTCGTGAACGACATCCTGCAAGGCGAAACCAGACGCGCAGGCGAAACAGCGAAGCGCTTCGCCGTCAACACGACGATCGGGTTCCTCGGCTTTGTCGATGAAGCGACGAAGGAAGGCATTCCCGATCATCATGAGGATTTCGGGCAGACGCTCGCGGTTTATGGCGTGCCGGGCGGGCCTTATCTCGTGCTGCCATTCTTAGGATCGGCATTGCCGCGCGATCTCGCGGCGCGTTATGTCGATCATTACTTCAATCCGCTCACTTATGTGAAACGCCATAATCAGGTGTTGTGGGGCTATGCGGTGAGTGCGGTGAGCCTTGTCGATGTGCGTTCGCGCAATCTCGACAATCTGCGCGACATCGAGCGCTCCTCGATGGACATGTATGCGACAATGCGCAGCCTTTATCTGCAGCATCGCGAGGCCGAAATCCGCAATGGCCGCGACCCCGGCGACGCGCTGCCTGATTTTTAGAGCGGTTTGGGAAAGAACGGAATCACGCACTCACTTGTCATGGCCCGCCTACCGCCTAGTGCGGGCCACCCAGGTGACATAAGCGCTGTGGCGAAGGAATTTCTCCGTTTAGTTCTTCGAAGAAAAGCGCGGACTTCAACTGGATGGCCCGCACTCCGGCGGGCCAAGACAGTGAATGTTGGTAGCTCAATTTTCCCTATCCAACAAAAACAACGGCAAAGCCTGCAAATGCTTCGCTTTATCGCCATAAACGCTGAGCGTGTCCGCAGCGCGATGGGCAAGAGCGCGCACTTCCTCACGCGCGGAATCGATGCCCTGGATCGACACAAGCGTCGCCTTGCCATGCGCGCTGTCTTTGCCGACAGCCTTGCCCGCTTTCTCCGTCGTGCTTGTCACATCGAGAAGATCGTCGGCGATCTGGAACGCAAGACCGAGATCCTTCGCATATGAGCGTAATCGCATATGATGATCGGGCGCGGCTTCGCTAAGGATCGCGCCCGCCTCGCAGGCGAATTCGAACAATTGTCCCGTCTTCAATTGCTGCAGGAGAATAATATCGTCGCGGCCCATGGCGCGTTCGGCCGCCTGCATGTCGATCATCTGTCCGCCGATCATGCCCCGACTGCCCGACGCTTCGGCCAATCGCGCCACAAGCTTGCATCGCACCTCGGCGGAGGGATGCGTCTCCGCGCCCGCCAGAATCTCGAACGCAATCGTAAGCAGCGCATCGCCCGCAAGCACGGCGGTCGCCTCGTCGAAGGCCTTATGCGTCGTCGGCCGCCCGCGGCGCAGATCGTCATCATCCATGCAGGGCAGATCGTCATGGATGAGTGAGTAGGTATGCAGCGCTTCGATGGCCGCCGCCGCCCGCAAAGCGCGCGGGCGAGGTACATCGAACAGGCCTGCCCCCTCCAGCACGAGAAAGGGCCTGAGGCGCTTCCCGCCCGCGAACACGGCATAGCGCATTGCGTCGGCCACGCGGGCCTCGGGACCGGTCGCAGGCGGTAGAAGCCGATCCAGCGCGCGCCCCACCTCCTCCGACGCCGCGGCCATTGCGCGCGGCAGGCCGCCCGCATCATCAGTCAAGGAATTCGCCATGTTTTCTCCGCCTTTGTCGGGCAAATCTGGAGGCGGTTCCCTTGCCGCACAAGCCCCCGCTTGGTCCCGGATTGTAGGTTCATGCGTACCGGGTTAAGAGGCTTCCATGATGCGTGTCATTCTCGCCCAGCCCCGTGGCTTTTGTGCCGGTGTCGTGCGCGCCATCGATACGGTTGAGCGCGCGCTCGAGAAATATGGCGAACCCGTCTATGTGCGCCACGAGATCGTCCACAACCGCCATGTCGTGGAGACGCTGAAGAACAAGGGCGCGCGCTTCGTGGAGGAACTCTCCGAAGTTCCCGATGGCGCGATGACGGTGTTCAGCGCCCATGGCGTGCCGCAATCGGTGGTGCGGGAGGCAGCGAATCGCGACCTGCCCGTGCTCGACGCCACGTGCCCCCTCGTCTCCAAGGTCCATGCACAGGGCAAGCGCTACGCAGCGCAAGGCCGCCGCCTCATCCTGATCGGCCATGCCGGCCACCCGGAAGTCGAAGGCACGATGGGCCAGGTCGGCGTGCCCGTGGCGCTCGTATCCACGATCGAGGATGTGACCGCGCTCGACATCCCGCGCGACATGCCTGTGGCCTATGTGACCCAGACGACGCTCTCCATGGACGACACGCGCGACGTGATCGAGGCGCTGCAGAGCCGCTTTACCGACATTGTGGGTCCCGGCACGACCGATATCTGCTACGCGACGCAGAACCGGCAGACCGCCGTGCGTGAACTCTGCAAATGGGCGGACGTTATCCTTGTGGTCGGCGCGAAGAACAGTTCGAATTCCAACCGGCTTTGCGAGATCGGCAAGGAGGAAGGCAAGAAGAGCTATCTCATCGCAGATGCGTCGGAGCTTGATCCGGCCTGGCTCGCGGGCATGCAGACTGTGGGGCTGACGGCGGGTGCATCGGCGCCCGAGAGGCTTGTAGAAGAAGTGATCGAAAAATTGCGCGGCCTCAACGGCGGCGTGGAAGTGACGACGATGGACGGCATCAAAGAACACATTGAGTTTCGCCTACCTGTTGAATTGAGAAGCTAGAGAGGCAGTTTTGGGTATTCCCTTCATGCAGGCGGCGCGTATCGGCGCCTATGTCGCGAAACAGCATCTGACCGGGCGCAAGCGTTATCCGCTTGTGCTCATGCTTGAGCCGTTGTTCCGCTGCAATCTCGCCTGTGCCGGTTGCGGCAAGATCGATTATCCCGACGAGATTCTGAATCAGCGCCTGTCCTACGACGAATGCATGCAGGCCATCGACGAATGCGGCGCGCCCGTCGTGTCGATTGCGGGCGGCGAGCCGCTGCTGCATCGCGAGTTGCCGCAGATCGTGGAAGGCTTCATCGCGCGCAAGAAATTCGTGATCCTGTGCACGAATGCGTTGCTGATGGCCAAGAAGATCGACCAGTACAAGCCGCATGACAATTTCACCTGGTCGGTGCATCTCGACGGCGACCGCGCGATGCATGACAAATCCGTCTGCCTCGACGGCACATATGACAAAGCGATCGAAGCGATTGCGCTCGCCAAGGCGAAAGGCTTCCGCGTCAGCATCAATTGCACGCTGTTCAACGATGCCGAACCGGAACGCGTCGCCGATTTCTTCGATGAGATGAAGCGCATCGGGCTGGACGGCATCACGGTGTCGCCGGGCTATGCCTATGAGCGCGCGCCGGATCAGCAGCACTTCCTCAATCGCGAGAAGACCAAGCAATTGTTCCGCGGGATCCTTTCGCGCGGGAAGGGCGGCAAGGCGTGGCCGTTCACGCAATCGGCCATGTTTCTCGATTTCCTTGCGGGCAATCGCACCTATCACTGCACGCCATGGGGCAATCCCACGCGCACCGTGTTCGGCTGGCAGCGGCCTTGTTATCTGCTCGGCGAAGGCTATGCGAAGACCTTCAAGGAGCTCATGGAAGAAACCGACTGGGATGGTTACGGCGTCGGCAATTACGAGAAATGCGCCAATTGCATGGTGCATAGCGGTTTCGAGGCGACGGCCGTGGCCGATTCTTTCCAGCGTCCGCTAAAGGCGCTCGGCGTCATGATGCGTGGCGTGAAGACGGAGGGACCAATGGCGCCCGATATTCCGCTCGGCAATGCGCGCAAGGCCCAATTCGTGTTCTCGCGCCACGTGGAACACAAGCTAGCCGAGATTCGGGAATCCAAGGCGCGGCCCCAGGAGATTGCGGCAGCGGAGTAGAACGGCGAACGCCTTGTTCGCCTCGCGCGCCGTTTGCACAAGCGCCGGAAATTGTTGCGGGCGCGTGAGCAGCGACAGGATTATCGCGCCGTAATTGATTCCTCCATTCGGCCGCATCGCGACAAGCGCCGCCGGCGGCAATACGTGATCGTGCGCGTCGGAAATCACGCGCAGCGCCGCAAACGGAATTTGCTTCGTCTTCGCCGCATGCATGGCGATATGGGTTTCCATATCGGCGGCAAGCGCACGCGTATTGGCGCGCAAGATCGCCTTGGATTGCGCGTCGGCCAGGATGTGATCGGTGCCCACGATAACCCCGGAGATAGTATTCGGCAGGCGCAGCAAAAGGTTCTGCGTCCACGCCATATGCGTGGCCGTGCGCTCGGCGCCGAACGCAACCTCTTTCGCGACGACACAATCGCCGGGCTTCAGATCGGTCGAGAGCCCCGCAGCGATGCCGATGCTGATGATACCGCGCACATCCGCGCCAAGTGCGTTTGCGATCTTCGTTTCGAGATTGCTGCCGCCGCCAATGACGATCTTTGCATCCGGACTTCTGAGGATGCGTGCCTCGCGCGCAAGGCCCGTGACCACCAGTATCATCCGCGCGCAATCCGGCGAAGTGTGAAGCGGTTCGCCGCAAGATTGCGCGCCATAATTACAATCCGTAGGCCACGTGGCGCGAATTCGATCGCTTCAGATTGCGATAGCGCGCAACCGCCCAAAGCGGGAAGAATTTCGGATAACCGTGATAGCGCAGATAGAACACGCGCGGGAATCCGCCGCCCGTATAATGCTCCTGCCCCCAGAAACCATCGGCACCTTGCGTCGTCTGCAGATAGCGCACGCCGCGCATCACGGCAGGATTGTCCACTTCGCCCGCCGCCATGAGGCCAAGCAATGCCCATGCGGTTTGCGAGGCCGTGGATGGGGCTTTCTCATAACCCGCATAATCGAGGCGATAGGATTCGCAATCCTCGCCCCAGCCGCCATCTTCATTCTGGATGCGCACAAGCCAATCGATGGCGCGGCGGATCATGGGCGATTGCACATCGATGCAAGCCGCATTCAAGCCCGCAAGCACCGACCATGTGCCGTACACATAATTCACGCCCCAGCGGCCGAACCAGCTCCCGTCCTTCTCCTGAATCTTCTCGAGATAATCGAGCGCTGCCTTCATGCGCGGCGAATCTTTCGTCTCGCCCAATTGCGCAAGCATGCCGATGCAGCGCCCGGTCACATCCGCGGTCGGCGGATCGAGCAGCGCGCCGTGATCGGCGAACGGAATGTTGTTCAGATAATCGTAGGTGTTATCGGCATCGAACGCGCCCCAGCCGCCATTCTCGCTCTGCAGGCCTTCGACCCATTCGCGCCCGCGTGCGATCGCTTGGGCGAATTCGCCATTCTTCGTCGTGCTCGCGCGGTCGAGCGCCATCACGACAACGGCGGTATCGTCGAGATCGGGATAATGCGCATTGTTATATTGGAATGCCCAACCGCCGGGCCGCACATCGGGCTTCTCCTCCGCCCAATCGCCTTTGACGTCGAGCACCTGACGATGCTTTAGCCAATCGAGGCCCTGCATCACGGGGGCTTCCTGACCCTTTGCTTCCATGAGCGCGTGACAGGCAAGTGCCGTGTCCCAGATCGGCGACACGCAAGGCTGGCAATAGGCTTCTTCGTCTTTCACGACGAGAAGCTTCTCCACCGAGCGGCGCGCGGTGAGATAATTCGGATGATCGCGGCCGTAACCCAGGGCGTCATACATCATCACGCTATTGGCCATGGCGGGATAGATCGCGCCGAGGCCGTCTTCGCCGTTCAACCGCTCATCGACAAACGCGATGCATTTGTTGATCGCGCGTTCGCGTAAACGCCTCGGCCAATGGCCTTCGACGCGCTTCAACACCCAATCGAGGCCGTTGAAAAACGCAGACCAATAAGGATTCTGATGCGGCGCACGTGTCGGCGCGTGTTCATGCGCCGCCGTAAACAATTCCGGCACATGCACGTTGCGCGGATTTCGCGCGCGCGGCTTCAACGCCTGCAGCACGAGCAGCGGCACGATCACGGTGCGCGCCCAATAGGACATCTTCGACAGATGAATCGGAAACCAGCGCGGCAGCAGGATCAATTCCACCGGCACGGTCGGCGTGTTGCTCCACGGCGTTTCGCCGTAAAGCGCGAGCAGCAGCCTCGTGAACACATTGGCCTTGTCCGCCCCGCCGCGTGAAAGAACGCGTTCGCGCGCGCGTTTCATATGCGGCGCTTCGGGTGCATCGCCGATCATCTTGAGCGCGAAATAGGCTTTCACCGTCGCGCTGATATCCGACGCGCCGCCGTGAAACAGCGGCCAGCCGCCATCCGCCGCCTGAATGCGGCGCAGATAGATACCGATCTTGCGTTCGAGTTCGAGATCGGGCGTCTCCGCCAGATGATGCACGAGCAACACATATTCGGCGGGGATCGTCGCATCCGCCTCAAGCTCGAAAACCCAATGGCCATCGGCGCGTTGCTGCTTGAGCAACGCATCGGTGGCGCGCTTGATCGTGTCTTCCAGCATCGGCATGGCGATCGCGTTCATGGCACTTTAATTATACGAGTTGCGGGCGAGTGCCAACCGAGCCGCCCGGAACCCGGAACGCACGGCGCCCTCGATGGTGGCGGGCAGGCCCGTCTGGGTCCAATCGCCTGCGAGAAACAGGTTCGGCCAGCGCGTTTCGGCGTTGGGGCGCAAGGCATTCTGTTCGGGCGTGGCCGCGAACGTCGCGCGCTTTTCCTTCACGATTTGCCAGGGCGGAAGCGCGGACGGAAGCCCAAGCACTTTTGCAACATCGCCCCATAAACGATGGGCCAGTGTTTCGCGATCCGTATCGACCAGCGCATCCGCCGCACTGATCGTGACGGACACGCGATCCTCGAACGCGAAAATCCATTCCGCCGTGCCGCCGAACACGCCCGTCATGGGCGGTGTGCCCGCAGGCGGCGCTATGCGGAAATGCGCATTGACGATGGCGCGATGTTCGTGCGGCGCGCTGATCTGCGGCACAAGTTCTTTCGCGATTCCCGGCGGCACGGCAAGGACGAGACAATCGCCTTCGGAAAGCGGCACCGTGCCGTTTGCAAATTCGAGCGCGATGACGCGGCCGTTGCTCACAAGGCGTTGCAACCTTCGCCCAAACGAGATCGGCACATTCTTCTGTTGCAGAAATGAAATCGCAGGATCGATGAACGCCGCCGAAAGATTGGGCGTCGCGATACGAAGCCGATATGCCTTGCCGCCTTTCGCAAGCGTCTCACGAATGACGGCGCCTGCGAGCACGGCTGACGCAACCTCGGGCTCGGTATTCAGCGCCGCATGCAGAAAGTGGCGCATGAGAAAATCCCATAACGGGCCTTTGCACGAAATCACGTCCGGCACGGTCTGATCGGGCCGCGCGAGCAGAAGCTTCGCCATTTCGAGATAATCGCCCGGATGCGTGCCCGGTACACGCCTGCCTTCAACGAACACCCACCACGCGAGCAAACCGTCATTGGGATTGAGCGTCCAATGCGCGCCGTTGCGCAAGTCGAAGAATGAGGCGCTCGCATTCTCCGGCCCTTTGAGCGAGCCTTCCGTGTCGACCATGCGCAAATACTCATAAGTCGCATGATTGCCCGACAGTACGAGATGATTGCCGTTGTCGATGATCTGGCCGAGCGTGGAATCGAAATAAGAGCGGCAGCGCCCACCCGCTTGCGGCGCGGCCTCTATCAACTCCACGGACGCGCCCGACGCGGCAAGCTTCACCGCGGCGGAAAGGCCGGAAAGGCCCGCGCCGACGATATAAACCTTGCCTTGCTTCACCTGGCGAATCCGTGCTGCAGCACGAGAAAGAGAAGCTGCGCCTTGCTCGGGCGCACGACACCGCGCGGCGGCAGCCAGCCGCGTGCTTCGAGCTTGCCGAGCAACGCCGCATAGACCGCGCCCATCACGCGCGGCGTGCGCACCTTTCCGCGGGGGCTTTCGCGCAACACCGTTTCCGCCTGGCGAAAATGTTCATGCGCGAGCAGGGCGACTTGGCGGCACGCGCCATCGACGGCGGGATTTTCCACGGCCTCCACCGGATCGTCATGGGCGACCTTCGCCTCATCGAGGAATTCGCGCGGCAGATAGAGCCGGTTGATGGACGCGTCCTCGTCGATATCCCGTAAAATGTTCGTGAGCTGCAGCGCCCGGCCCAAATGATGGGCAAGCTGGAAACCCGGCCCATCCTCCATGCCGAACACTTTCACCGAAAGCCGTCCCACGGCACTTGCCACGCGGTCGCAATAAAGATCGAGCATATCGAGCACGGGGGCGCAGATATCCTCCGCGACATCCATCTCCATGCCGTCGATCACGGCGAAGAAATCGTCCTTGCGTAATCCATAGAGCCGCATCGCATCGGTAAGGAATTCCGCCTGCCCGCTCTCGCGGCCACGATACAGCGCCTCGATATCCTCGCGCCATTGCGCAAGTTGTTCATGCCGCTCCTTGCGCGTGCCGACACCGTCATCGGCGATATCGTCGACCGCACGGCAGAATGCATAGATCGCAAACATCGCGTTGCGCTCGCTGCGCGGCAGAAGCCGCATGGCGGAATAGAAGGAGCTTCCCGAAACCTTCTGCTCCACCGCGCGGATTTCGGGTGCTGTATCGGTGAATGTCATGTCAGCTGCGAACCAATTTCGAAGGGGACTTCCTAGAACGAAGCCGCGACAAAGCAAAGCCCGGCAGGCATGACCCCGCTAACCATAGGGTTTCAAGCTTGCCATGATGCACGCCATCCGAAAGCGGATCGCGATGGGCCAGCTTTTCCGCCAAATCTTCCGCCAGGCGTTGAATGACACGAACCTCCAGAGCGAGCCGCGCATCGTTTATATCGTTCCCGAAACGTTTGGCTTCTCGCAAAAGTTCCATCGTGCGGCGCGCGAGGGCGTGGATGACGGAAAGCAGCGCGGGCGAGGATTTCGGCGCATCCAACGCTGTCACTGGCACAGTCCCCAATGCATCGGCGGGGAGATAAACGCGAGCGAGCGCGCGATAATCCTTCGCGCAATCCTGCAGATGATTAATCACTTGTAATGCGGCACACAGCGCATCGTTGGCAGACCACAGCGCACAGCTCTCGCCATGCACATCGAGCACGAAGCGGCCCACGGGCATCGCGGAATAGCGGCAATACTCCATGAGTTCGTTCCAATCCGCATAGCGTGATTTCGTGACATCGCGGCGGAATGCTTCGAGCAGATCGAGCGCGTGTTCGTTCGAGAGCTTCCGTTCGGCGAGCGCCGCGCGCAACGCAGCCGCTTCCGGCGCGGCTTGCGATTCGCCCGCGAGGCTCGCGCGCATAGATTCCAGCAGTGCGAGTTTTTCCGTAGGCGCGGCAGTTTCGTGATCGGCCACATCATCGGCGGCGCGCGCGAATCGATAGAACGCGAGAATGATCGCGCGGTGACGCGGATGGATGAGCAGCGATGCGACGGGAAAATTCTCGTCGCGATGGGTTTTGCCGGACGCAAGATCGGCTGCATTGCTCATGCGCGCATCGCCTGTGCGCGGCCTTTCCACATGCCGCCGCGCCCGCGCCAGAACTGGATCGCGGAATCGAGCGTGAACAGCGCATAAAGCGCGCCGGTCACGGGCAACGCGAATCCCCAAAGCGGTGAAAGCCGGTAGAAACGCAACATGGGCCGCATCGCGAGCGCCAGGAGAAGCCACGCAAGCACGCCTGTGATACGCGCGAGGCCGGAACCGAAGATCGCGGCAATCGGCGCGGCCACGCACAGCAATCCGACACCGATCAGCGTGCCTGCAAGCAGCAGGAGCGAATAATCGAGTTGCGGATAAGCCGAACGCGCGACCATGCGCCTTATGTCTTCGATGCGTTCATACGGCCTGAGACTGATGGACCGTTCGGTGAGCGCAAGGCGAATGCCGCCCTGTTTCTTCATCAATCGCGCCAGCGCGCAATCGTCGATGATTTCGTGGCGGATCATGTCAATGCCGCCCGCTTTTTCAAGCGCCGCGCGCGAAACAAGCATACAGCCGCCTGCCGCAGCTGCGACGCGCGAGGTCTTCCTGTTCACCCATGCAAACGGAAACAACATCGCGAAGAAGAATACGAAAGCGGGGATGAGCAAGCGTTCGGCGAATGTCTCGCAATTGAGCTTCGCCATGGAGGATACAAGCACGAGATCGTCCAGCCTCGCGCGTGCGGCGAGGTTGCGCAAATCGTCCGGCGTATGCGCAATATCGGCGTCGGTGAGCCACAGATAGTCCGTTGCACCCGCTTTCTCGATGCCCTGCTTCACGGCCCACAACTTGCCCGTCCAGCCGGGTGGACGCGGCGCGCCATTCAACACCTGCAATCTGCCGCTTGCGTCAAGCGCGCGTGCGACGGATGCCGTTCCGTCATCGCTTTGGTCGTCTACAAGAATAATGTCGAAACGGCCGGGATAATCCTGCGCGAGCAGACTGCTGATCGAACGCGCAATGACATCGGCTTCGTCTCGCGCCGGCACAATCGCCGCAACGGACGGCCATGGACCATCAAACGGGCATACTTCATCGCGTTCACGCGCGAGCCAGAACATTCCTCGCGCCGCAATGAGATAAATCCACATGCAAAGCGGCAGCACACCAAAGATCGCGGCGAACATCATTTGAGATAGCCCGCTTTCTCGAACCAGGAAAGCGCGTCGCGCAAGCCTTCCGCATAAGGCCGCGCTTTGTAACCAAGCTCGCGTTCGGCCTTTCCCGATGAGAAGAACATGCGATGCTTCGACATGCGCAACGCATCGACCGTGAGGAACGGTTCGCGGTTCGTCATGCGTGCATGCGCTTCAGCAATGTAAGCAAGCGGATACAGCGGCGCGCGCGGCAGACGCATCCATGGCGCGCCGCGTCCTCGCATGACGGCTATTGCAGCGAGCATCTCGCGCAAGCTCGCGTCTTGCCCGCCCAGCACATAATTCTCGCCGATGCGCCCGTGCTCCAGCGCAAGCAGATGCCCTTCCGCCACATCGTCCACATGCACGAGATTGAGCCCCGTATCGACGAAAGCGGGAATCCGGCCCGTCGCGGCCTCCACGATGATGCGTCCCGTCGGCGTCGGCTTTACATCGCGCGGACCGATGGGCGTGGACGGACTCACAATCACCGCGGGAAGCCCGCGATCCTTTATAAGACTTTCCACAAACCGTTCGGACGCGACCTTGCTGCGCTTGTAGGCGCCGATGGCGCTTTCTTCGGTGTGGCGCGAGGTCTCGTCGGCCGCGCCGCCGTCGACAGGCTTCAGCGCGGCGACGCTGCTGGTATAGACGATCCGTTCGACGCCGGCGCCGAGCGCCG
>DATHQA010000362.1:0-3221 GCA_035483375.1 Rhizomicrobium sp.
GGTGCCGGGCCAGGATTTTTGCCGCGCGGTTGAGCGCAGTTCCAATGATCTCGCCGGGATCATGCAGCGCGGTCTTGGGGACCACGGCTCCGGATTCGAGCTTGGTCATGTCGAGCAGATTGGCGATGAAGCGGTTGAGCCGTTCGGCTTCTTCCTGAATCGTGCCGATGAGTTCTTCCTGCGCGGCTTCGTCCAGCGTCTTGCCATAAGATTTCAAACTGCTCGCCGAACCCAATATCGACGCGAGCGGCGTGCGCAGATCGTGCGAAATGGACGTGAGGAGGGCAGAACGCAGCCGCTCCGTCTCCGTCGCCAGCCGCGCGCGATCCATGTCCTCGGCAAGCTTCACACGTTCGATGGCAAGCGAGGCCTGATCGGCGAGCGCATCGAACAAACGCCGCTCATCCGGCGACAGAAGCGGGCCTTCCTTATCGCTGTCGAGACCGACAACGGCAACCATGCCGCGCCCCGTGCGCATGGGCAGAAACAGACGTTTCGCGCCGGACAGCGTGTCCGCGCCGCGGCCCGCGGGTGTTGCGTGCTCCCACACCCATTTCGCGGCGGCGAGATCGGAATCGTCGAGCGTGTCTTCGGGCGGATAGCCCGCGCGCACCGCGATGGTTTCGCCTTCGGGCAGCAGGATCACCACGCGTACCTTCAACATCTGCGCGAACTGGAATGCCGCGGCCCATAACAGATCGTCCAGCGTGAACGCACCCGCAAGCTTGCGGCTGAATTGATAGAGGCCTTCGGTCGTCTTCGCGCGTTCGCTCGCGGTGACGGCCTGGGCCCGCACGCGCGCGGTGAGATTGCTTGCGATAACGGCAACGACGCCGAAGAAGAACAGCGCGATCACATTCTCCGGCGACGCCACAACGAATGTGTAAAGCGGCGGCAGGAAGAAGAAATTGAACGCAAGCGCGCTGACAAGGCATGCGAAAAGCGCTGGCCACAAACCGTATGTGATCGCTGATATAAGAACGCCCATAAGAAAGACAAGCGCCACGTTCGTAACGGCGAGGTATTGGCGCAGCACGAAACTGAGCGCCAGTGCCGCCATGGCCATGATGAAGCTGCCGAGATAGGCTTTGGGATCGAGCGCGGCACTCGGCTTCGCCTCGCTGCGCTTTTCCTGCATCGCGTCGTCGGCGTGGCCGTTCGGCACGACATGTACGCTGATGTTGCCGGCGTGCCGGATGATCTCGTGCGCGGCGGAGGGACGGAATATCTCCATCCAGCGCGAACGCTGCGATGTGGAAACTACGATATGCGTGAAATTGTTCGCCTGTGCATATTCGACGATGCCGGCGGCGACGTCCGCCGCAGGCATGCTCACGGCTTGACCGCCCAGTTTCTCCGCAAGGCGCAATGCTTCGGCCACGCGGTCGCGTTCCACCTCGCTCAAGCGCTGCGAACGGCCCGTCTCCACGTAAAGTGCCGTCCATTGGCCATGCAGCCTGTCGGCAAAACGCCTGCCGTAACGGATGAGGCCTTGTGCGCCCGGCCCTTCGGCTACGCACACCAGCACGCGCTCGCCCGCGGCCCACGGCCCCTGAATGGCATGCGCGCGCATGTAATCGACCATCTGCTCGTCGACGCGCTGCGCCGTGCGCCGCAATGCGAGTTCGCGCAGCGCCGTAAGATTGCCCGGCATGAAATAATTCTGCGCCGCGCGTTCGGCTGTCTCCGCGATATAGACCTTGCCTTCCTTCAAGCGCTGAAGCAGATCCTCCGGCGTGAGATCGACCAATTCCACTTCATCGGCGTTGTCTAAGAAAGAATCCGGCACCGTCTCGCGCACACGCACATGCGTGATCTGCGCCACGACGTCGTTGAGGCTTTCGAGATGCTGCACATTGAGCGTCGAGTAGACATCGATGCCCGCCGTCAGCAATTCCTCCACATCCATGTAACGCTTCGGATGGCGGCTGCCCGGCGCGTTGGTATGCGCGAGCTCGTCCACAAGCACGAGCTTGGGCTTGCGCTGCAGGATCGCATCCATATCCATCTCGGCGAGCACACGGCCTTTATAAGGCACGCGCTTCTTCGGAATCTTCTCGAAGCTCTTGGTGAGCAAATCGGTTTCGACGCGGCCATGCGTTTCGACGACGCCGATCACGACATCCGCGCCGTCAAGCTTGCGCTGGCGTCCCTGCATGAGCATTTCGTAGGTCTTGCCGACTCCAGGGGCCGCACCAAGAAACACTTTCAACCGGCCGCGGCCTTCCTGTGTCGCCTGATGCAGCAGCGCCTCAGGCGACGGCCGTCTTTCGCGGCTGGCCCAATCCTCACTCATGCTGATCGCGCGCGGGTCACGCTTTATATGTTACGCCCTTTCCGGCGGCGATGCAGCCATGCCTATCCGCGCATCGCATCCAGCGCCATGTTGAGTTTAAGCACATTCACATGCGGCTCGCCTATGAAGCCGAGCGTGCGATCCTGCACATTGTCGTCCACAAGCTTGCGCACGGCGGTTTCGGACAGCTTGCGGGCGGCGGCCACACGCGGCACCTGAAAATAGGCGGCGGCGGGCGTGATGTCGGGGTCGAGGCCGCTCGCCGATGTCGTCACGAGATCGATGGGGACGGGCGCGTTCGGATTTTCGGCGTGCAGCTTCGCGGTATCGCCCTTGATCCGGTCGATGAGCTTCTTCGATGTCGGCCCGAGATTGGAGCCGGAGGAATTCGCCGCGTCATAGCCGTTTCCGGCGGCGGAAAGACGGCCATGGAAATATTCAGGCTTCGCGAAATTCTGCCCGATGAGTTCGGAGCCGATGACCTTACCGTCCTTCACGATAAGGCTGCCGCCCGCCTGGTGCGGAAATATCGCGCCCGCCAGGCCCGTCATGCCGAGCGGATAGAGAAGGCCTGTAAGAACCGTCATCACGACGATCATGGCGATGGCCGGCCAGATTTGTTTCAGCATGGTGTCCTCACGCAAGTCCGATGGCGGTAACGAGCATGTCGATAAGCTTGATGCCGATGAAGGGCACGACAATGCCGCCGACGCCATAGATGAGAAGATTACGGCGCAGGATATTGGCCGCGCCGATGGGCTTGTACGTCACGCCGCGCAGCGCAAGCGGGATCAGCGCCACGATGATGAGCGCGTTGAAGATGATCGCGGACAGGATGGCGCTTTGCGGTGAATGCAGGCGCATGATGTTGAGCGCCTGCAATTGCGGATAGAAGGCGAGGAACATCGCCGGAATGATCGCGAAA
>DATHQA010000363.1:0-4838 GCA_035483375.1 Rhizomicrobium sp.
ATAGCGCGCGGTCGTCAGATGCAGCGCGCCGCCATCGCCGCCGTTCAGCGGAATGATCGTCTGCACCGACCCCTTGCCGAATGAAACCGTGCCGAGGATGCGCGCGCGCCCGTGATCCTGCACGGCGCCCGCGAAAATCTCCGATGCCGAGGCGGTGCCGGAATTGATGAGCACGATGATCGGCGCGCCATCGGTGATGTCGCCCGGCTTGGCGTCGTAGCGCGTTTCGTCCTGCGGATTGCGGCCGCGCGTCGAAACGATTTCGCCGCCATCGAGGAAATCGTCGGCCACGGCAACGGACGCATCGAGAAGGCCGCCGCCATTGTTGCGCAGGTCGACGATGTATCCCTTCGGCGCGGGGTTCGACGCCCTCAATTCCTTGACCGCGTTTTCGACGCCGCCCGCGGTGTGATCGTTGAACGCCGGAATGCGGATATAACCGATATCGCCGACCATCTTCGATGTCACGGGTTCGACTTCGACATCGGCGCGTTTGAGCGCGACATCGAACGTCAGTTTCGTCGAAGGCCGGTTGATCGTGAGCGTAACGGCGGTGCCCGCCTGTCCGCGCAATTTGCTCTGCACCGCATCGAGATCGGGATTGACGAGCGGCGATTTGTCGACGGCGAGAATGATATCGCCCGTGCGGATGCCCGCTTTCGCGGCAGGTTCTTCCGGCATGGGCGTGACGACTTTCACGATGCCGTTGTCGATGCCGACGATGAGGCCGATGCCGCCGTAATTGCCTTCGGTCTGCACGAGCATTTCGGAATAGGTCTGCGGATCGAAATAGCTCGAATGCGCATCGAGATGCGTAAGCATGCCGTCGATCGCGCCTTCGACGAGATCGAAGTCGTTAGGCTTACCGAGATAATCATCGCGAACGATGGCGAACGCGCTCGCGAAACGCTTGAGGTCTTTGTATGCGGGCGACGGCGCATCGGCATGCGCGAAATGGAGAACGCCACCAGCCGCAAGCGCACCGAACACTGCGCCCATAAGGGTCAGCCGAAGCCGCTCCATCCACTTCCTCCACCGGGCAGATAAGGTCGCATACCCAGCGACCCTTCCGTCATTACGACATTTTGCGTTCTTCGTTATGCGCTCTTCATTCCACGCTCGCGCTTTGCTGCGAGATCGCACTGACCGTCAATTTCCCCCGCAGCAGATCCAGCGCGTAAGAGAGCTGGAAGTCGTCGTACTTTTTCCCCGGCGCCGGCCTGATGATCGGCACATTTTGTTTTTTCGCAACAGTTTCATTCGTGAGATGGCCCGGCAGATCGGCCTCGGTCGTGCGTTCGATCTTCGGGACATTGGCGTCGTCGGCTTGCGCCACGGCGATATCCGGCGAGATGCCCTGCGCCTGGATGGAGTGGCCGGACGGCGTGTAGTAGCGCGCGGTGGTCAGACGCAACGCGCCGCCGCCTTCGCCGAGCGGAATAACGGTCTGCACTGAGCCCTTGCCGAACGACGTCATGCCGACAATCGCCGCACGGCGATTATCCTGAAGCGCGCCCGCAACGATTTCCGACGCCGACGCCGTGCCGCCATTGATGAGCACGACAAGCGGCTTGCCGTTCGTGATGTCACCGGGATGCGCATCGTAACGCTGCGTATCTTCGGCATGACGGCCGCGCGTGGAGACGATCTCTTCGGTGCCGTTCAGGAAATCGTCGGACACCGAAATCGCCTGATCGAGCAATCCGCCCGGATTGTTGCGCAGGTCGATGACATAACCTTTGAGGCCCGGTCCGATCTCGCGCTGCAGATCATGCACGGCTTTCTCGACGCCGGACGCCGTCTGCTCGTTGAAGCCGGTCAAACGGATGTAACCGACATCGCCTTCGCGATGAGATTTGACGCTGTCGACCTGTACGATGGCGCGCACAAGCGTGACATCGAACGGCTTCTTCTGGCCCGTGCGCAGCATGGTCAGCGTGACCTTGGTGCCTTGGGGCCCGCGCATGCGCGCGATGGAATCGTTGAGCGACATGCCCTGCACGGGCGTGTTGTCGATGGCGGCGATATAATCGCCGGGTTTGATGCCGGCTTTCGCGGCGGGCGTATCGTCGATGGGCGTGACAACCTTCACGAGATTGTCTTCCATCGTGACTTCGATGCCGAGGCCGCCGAACTCGCCTTTCGTCTGGATCTGCATGTCGCCGAAGCTCTTCGCATCCATGTAGCTCGAATGCGGATCGAGCGAAGAGACCATGCCCTGGATCGCGGCCGTGATGAGATCGCCGTCATCGACAGGGCGCACATAATTCGCGCGCACGCGTTCGAACGCATCGGAGAACAGATCGAGCTGACGATACGCGCCCGTATCGTTGGCGCCTTCGGCAGCAGGCAGCACCATCACAGCGGCGCCGAATCCCAGGATCGCACCGCCCATAACGAACGCAAAACGCTTCATGATTTTTTCCTCGACTCGCCTGCCAACCACGGCGCGGGGCTCGCGCCTTTTCCCTTGTATCTCAGCTCGAAGTAGAGCCTTGGCTGAGCCGTTCCGGGCATCGTGCCAAGAGGTTCTCCCGCAAGCAACTGGTCCCCCGGCCGTACCGCCACGCGGTCTAGCCCTGCAAGCACGAGATCGTATCCGCCAGCCGTTTCCAAGATCAAGACCTGCCCTGTTTTATGGTAAGGACCGGCGAAAAGCACCTGCCCGTCCGCAGGCGTGACAACATGCGCTCCGGAATCTGTCTGGAATGTAACGCCGGGCGCTTCCGGGCCGCCGACACCTTCGACGCCGCCCTTCACGAAAGTTCCTGCCACAGGTCTTAACAGCGCATCTTTCGCAAGCATGCCTTCAAAACCGCCATTTTGGGCGGCGACGACAACAACATTCTGTTGGGCGGGCGTGCGGCGCAATTGCTGAACACGGGCGATGAGCGCCTGAAGATCGGAGGCCTGGCCCGCGATCGTGTCGAGTTTCTCCTGCAAAGTGCCGTAACGGTTCTGCGCTTGGGCTGCTTGCGTCTGTTTTGTCGCGAGAAGTTGATCGAGCTGGTTGCGCGCAACGGAGAGCTGGGCGGCGTTGCGCGCGCTTTCGGCACGGCGTTCGACAAGCGCAAGCCGGGTGGCGCGCAACGCATCGATACGGCGGGCGAGTGCCGCGGCTGCGCCATAAACACGCGGCAGCGACGCGCCGAGCAGCATCGCGCTATGCACCGCACCGAGCGCATCGTCCGGTTTCAGCACGACGACGGGCGGCATGTCGTGTTGCAAGCGTTCCAAAATGGCAAGCAAGCGGCTCACCTGCACGCGGTCGCGCGCGAAGCCGGCCGACAGGCTTTGCTCGTCGGCGGTGAGTTGGACGATCTGCGCATCGAGATTGATCTTTTCGCTTTCAAGCGTTTGCACGCGCGAAGCCGTCGCAATGAGTTGCGAACGCAACGCCTGTGTCTGCGCGGTGAGCGCTGCGCTTTCTTTTTTCGCGGCTTCGACGGCGGGTTTGTTCGCTTCAAGCTGTTTTTGCAGCGCCTGGTATTGTTCTTCCGTCGAGGGAAGCTTGCCCGCAGCGCTTTGCGGCACGGCGTCACCCATGTCGCGGATTTGCGCTTGTGAATCTGCCGCCGGAGCAAATTGCGGCGTGGTCGTTGTGTGATGCGCGCGCACATGCCGCGCGAGAGCGGGCGTTGCTGCGATGAGGAAAGCTGCGGTGACGGCCGCGATCTTCAGGCGACCTTCTCCGTTGTCATCTGCACAAGCGAATGACCTGTCATCGCGTCAGGCTTGGGCAATCCCATAAGCGAAAGCAGCGTCGGCGCAACATCGGCGAGACGGCCATGCACAAGCGAGAGCGATTTCGCATCTTTCGCGTTGATGACGAGGATCGGCACATCGAGCGTCGTGTGCGCGGTATGCGGCTCGCCCGTTACCTGATCCTTCATGAGTTCGATATTGCCGTGATCGGCGGTGACGAGCAGCACGCCGCCCATTTTCTCGACCGCCGCGCGTAAGCGGCCCAGACATTTGTCGATGGCCGCGACGGCCTCGACCGCTGCATCCATCATGCCCGTATGCCCCACCATGTCGGGATTGGCATAATTGACGACGATGAGATCGTATTTGCCGGAAAGCACGGCTTCTTCGAGCTTTTCGGTGACGCCGAAGGCCGACATTTCCGGCTGCTCGTCATAAGTCGCGATCTTGGGCGATGGCACCATGATGCGATCCTCGCCCGCAAACGGCGTTTCGCGCCCGCCGTTCAAAAAGAACGTGACATGCACATATTTCTCCGTCTCCGCGATGCGCAATTGCGTGAGGCCGAGCTCGGCAACATATTCGCCGATGGTCTCGCGAATATCTTCCGCCGGAAACAACGCGCCCATCAATTTGTTCAGCTCTCCCGAATATTCGGTGAGGCCCGCAGCCGCTGAAAATTTCGCGACACGCGTGCGCGTGAAACCCGTGAACGCAGGATCGAGCAATGCTGTTGAAATCTCGCGCGCGCGGTCGGCGCGGAAATTCGCAAACAGCAACGCGTCGCTGTCGCTGACGCCTGCATAATCGCCAATGACGCAAGGCAGCACGAATTCGTCTGTGACATTATCTGCATAAGACGATTCAATCGCCGCGATGCCATTTGCGAAACGCGAGCCCCTAGCGACGACAATCGCGTCATACGCTTTGGAAACGCGATCCCACCGCTTGTCGCGATCCATCGCGTAGTAGCGCCCTGATACAACACCAAGCCGCACGCCGGGCACGCCCGCAATCGCGGCTTCAAAATCCTTCAGATATTCGATGGCGCTTTTGGGCGGTGTATCGCGGCCATCGAGGAATGCGTGCACGAAAACGGGCAGGCCTTCTGCCGCAATCGCGCGCACAAGGGC
>DATHQA010000364.1:0-6020 GCA_035483375.1 Rhizomicrobium sp.
ATGGGTTCAACCTCATTGATGGCTCGACGAATCAGATCACAGCTCTTGCCTCCTCGGATGGTACCCACAAGATCACCGTCTCGGCGGAGAACATGAACCTGTCCGGCTCTGTCGTGACGATCGCTGCAACCGGCACGGTCTCCACCGAAGCAAAGGCCTCGGCGATGATCGCCACGGTCGAAACTTCGCTCACCAACGTCAACGGCGCGCTCGCGCGATTGTCGTCGGGTTCCGCGAAGCTTTCGGTCCAGGCGACCTTCGTTCAGAAACTTTCCGATGCGCTCAACACCGGTATCGGAAATCTGGTCGATGCGGACATGGCGACCGAAAGCGCGATGCTGACATCCCTGCAAACCAAGCAGCAGCTTGGCGTGCAGTCGCTGTCGATCGCTAACCAAGCGCCGCAGATTGTTCTGTCACTGTTCAGGTAAGTAAGTATTTGATAACACTAGGGCGGCGCAAAACTGCGCCGCCCTTTTGTTTTAAATTGTCGGCAAATTTTGCCGAAACACACGGCAAATTTTTCCCCACTACGGTAAATACTGCCCGGCAAATTCGCGCTCGCCATTTTCTGCCCGGCGAAGTTTTCCAATCCCATTCCCGCGATTGATGTTTAGCGAAAAGTAAACGGCCTTCGGCACGCCCATTGCCCTAGTCACCTTCGGGGCAAAACGCCCCTCAGGCAAAAAGCCTGTCTAATAACCAGAATGGAGGCTTCAATGATTAGTATCAACACCAACAGCGGCGCGATGGTTGCGCTCCAATATCTTAACCAGACCAATTCGCAACTCTCGCAGGTTCAGCAGGCCGTCAGCACGGGCTTGAAGGTTTCTTCGGCCAAAGACGACGGTGCCACCTATGCCATCGCGCAGAACATGCGTGGCGACGTGGCGGGCTACTCGGCCGTGACGGACAGCCTCAATCGCGGCATGTCCACGGTCGACGTGGCCATGTCGGCCGGTCAGTCGATCTCCGACTTGCTCATCCAGATGAAAGCGAAAGCGATTGCCGCTTCCGACAGCTCGCTGGATACGGCAAGCCGTTCGGCTCTGAATGAAGACTTCACGGCGCTTCGTGACCAGATCACGAGCATCGTGGACAACGCTTCGTTCAACGGCACGAACCTGATCGACGGTTCGATCACAGCCGGTATCTCGGCGCTGGCGTCTTCGGACGGCTCGCACAAGATCACGGTTGCGAGCGAGGATATGAGCCTTGGTGGTTCGATCGTGTCGGTTGCGTCTTCGGGCAACATCTCGACGCAGTCCGCTGCCTCGACGATGATCTCGACGGTCGAAACCTCGCTGACCGCCGTCAACAGCGCGCTCGCGAAGTTGTCGTCCGGTTCTGCGAAATTCTCGATCCAGGCGGGCTTCGTGCAGAAGCTCTCCGACGCTCTGACAACGGGCATCGGCAATCTCGTGGATGCGGATATGGCGACCGAAAGCGCCATGCTGACCTCGCTGCAGACAAAGCAGCAGCTCGGCGTGCAAGCTCTGTCGATCGCGAATTCTGCGCCGCAGATCGCGCTCTCGCTCTTCAGGTAAGTCATGCCGGCGGGGCCTTAACCGGCCCCGCCGTTTTTTCCTCCTGAAGGCGCGTGTCGTCTTACCGCGCCTCAAGGTGTTTGTGTGGTGGAGTGGGGTAGGGAACGCCGGATGGCAAAAAGCCGTCCGGCGTTTCCATTTTGCGTTTCAGATGCGCAGTGTTTTTGTGAGTGCCGCTGTGACGCGCTCGACATCATCCGGCAACATCGATGCGAAAAGCGGCAGGCTCAGTGCGCTTTCGTAGTAACGATCCGCGCCGGCAAGTGCTGGCGTCTTGCACACGCGCGCATAATAAGGCTGACGATGCACGGGATAATAATGCACCTGCGTGCCGATACCCTGCGCGGACAGCGCGCGCATGAGTTCGCCGCGCGTGATGCCCGCCGCTTCGAAGTCGATGCGCGCGACATAGAGATGCCACGCAGGCAGACAAGGCCGCGTGCGCGCCATGGGGCGCAGGACCGGTCCTGTGGCTGCGAGCAACAGATCGTATAACGCCGCAAGCGCACGCCGCCGTGCGACGAAGCGGCCGAGTTTTCCGAGTTGCGATGTACCAAGCGCGCATTGGATATCGTTCGCGCGCCAATTGAACTCCGGTTCCTGCAATTCGTAATACCAGGGATTGGAGCGCCCCTTCGAATCGAACGCATCGTCGAGATTTTGGAAATCCTCCGGCTCGCGGATCATGCCGTGATTGCGCGCGCGGTTAAGCCGTTTCGCGACGTCGGCATCGTTCGTCGTTACCGCGCCACCTTCGCCCATCGCGATCGTCTTCACGGGATGGAACGAAAACACATTCAAATCCGAGAAACTATTTGACCCGATAGGGCACACCGTGCCGTCATTCGCGATATAGGCCGTACCCAGCGCATGGCACGCATCTTCGACAATGAGCGCACCATGCGCGCGGGAGATTTCCGCGATCTCTTCAAGCGCACCGCATTGGCCGTTCAGATGTACATTGAACACAGCGTCGGCGCGGCCGGCGCGATCCAGCGCTTCCTTCAGATTCTGCGGCCCCATCAATCCTGTTTCGGGATCGACATCAGCGAAGACGATCTCCGCACCGTTCATATGTGGCGCGCTAGCCGTCGCGAGGAATGTTATCGCAGGCACGATGATCTTCTTGCCTGCGCCTAAACCGAGCACGCGCGCCGCCATATGCAGCGCCGCCGTGCCATTCGAACAGACGACGGCATGGTTCGCATTGACGGTTTTTGCAAGCGCGGATTCAAAGCGCGCAACTGCAGGGCCCGTGGTCAGATAATCACTGCGCAGAACCTCCGATACTGCTTCGATGTCATCATCCTCGATGATCTGCCGGCCATAGGGGAGAAATGAATTGGGAAGCGCGGGTTGCTCCGCCTTCAACGCGCGTTTCATTCCGCGTAAGCCTGGGCGAGAAGCGCCTGCAGACCGCGGATGTTCAATCGCTCCGGATTCGTGTCGCTCGAATAGGCGAAATCCTCGGGCACCGCTTTCGCGCCGCGATGGAGATAGGCTTCCCGCGCGGCCGCCGCAAAACTTGCAAGGATTACAAAGCGGTCGTCGAGTTCGACGGTCCAGCGCGAATCATCGGCCGGGATCATCGTCTCATGCAGCTTTTCACCGGGACGCACGCCCACGACGCGCTGGCCCAATTGCGGCCCGATAAGCGATGCAAGATCGGTGATCGTGGTCGATGCGATCTTCGGCACGAAGATCTCGCCGCCACGCGTCATCTCCATGCTCGAAAGCACGAAGTTCACGCCCTGCGTCAGCGTGATCCAGAAGCGCGTCATGCGCGCATCGGTGATCGGCAATTCACCGGCACCTTCATCGGCAAGCTTTTTGAAGAACGGCACGACCGAGCCACGCGAACCCACGACATTGCCATAGCGCACGACCGAGAAGCGCGTGCCTTCCGCGCCCGAAAGATTGTTTGCAGCGACAAAGATCTTGTCCGACGCAAGCTTCGACGCGCCATAAAGATTAACGGGATTAGCAGCCTTGTCCGTCGAAAGAGCCACGACCTTCTTCACATTGCGTCGCAACGCGGCATAAACAACGTTTTCTGCGCCGAAAATATTGGTGCGGATGCACTCGAACGGATTGTATTCGGCGGTGGGCACTTGCTTCATGGCCGCGGCATGAATCACGTAATCGATGTCGCGCATCGCAAGTTCGAGCCGGTCGCGGTCCCGCACGTCGCCGATGAAGTAGCGCATGAACGGGTGTTTCTCCATCGGGAACAGCTGCTGCATCTCGAATTGCTTGAGTTCGTCGCGGCTGAAGATCACCACGCGGCGCGGCTTGTAACGCTCGATGACGAGCTTCACGAAATGCTTGCCGAACGAACCCGTGCCGCCCGTGACGAGAACGGCTTTGTCGTTCAGGTCGAGCCAGGGTTGCGTGAAGTCTCGCAGCCGCGGTTCCGGCGCAGCGATCTCTGCGGTCGGCTCATGGGGAACGATTTTGGCCACGCTGGGCGTCATGCCCGCCTCCTGTTTGCCAAATGGTTGCAGAA
Source organism: Rhizomicrobium sp. (assembly GCA_035483375.1). Taxonomy (GTDB): domain Bacteria; phylum Pseudomonadota; class Alphaproteobacteria; order Micropepsales; family Micropepsaceae; genus Rhizomicrobium. The sequence continues at coordinate 4,054 of DATHQA010000364.1, forward strand.
CGCGGTTAACAACCGCCTTACGTCAACACTTTGGCGATAGCAAATGTGAATTTTCGGGGCCCTGTTGCATAAGGGTCGGGCTTTCGCGTCTCGTCGAGTTCGAGTGCCGACAGCATGAACTGGCAGAACAGGCTGCCGCCCGCGCGGCGATGGTGGAGCAGGCCCAGAAGCGGCGCGGTACGGCGCTCTACTTCAATGCGGATGCGGGTTTTCGCATCGCCAAGCTCAGCCCAGCCTTCGGTCATGCCGAGGCCATAGGACGCCGAGACGAGGAAGGAGACGGGCGCGCCGTGATCGACATGCTGGTCCGCAAGCGCAAAAGTTTCCGGAATCTTACCGCCGTTATGGGTCGTTAAGAAAAGACTCTCCCAATCGAATGCGTCGGGCAGCAGCGTGATGTGGCCAAGGCGTAGCGAGCCGCGCCCCCAATCGTTCCAATGGAGCGTCACGCCGAATTCCATGCGCGGCGCGTGGGCTGAAAACCGCATGGTTTTTTCAATGAGGCCTTTGGGCGTTTCGATTCGTGCGGTCGCGGTCACATCGCCGTTGTCCGCTTGCGCGAGTGAAGCCTCGCACCATTCAAGATCGGTGATCTTGGGTTCACCGGGCGCCTCGAACACGCAATCGCCTGTGTACCAATCGGCCTGCAATGCGATGTCGTCGAAATGACCATGCAGCAAGCCGCCGATGATGGGCTTTGTATCGCCCGCGAATCGCAACGTCTGGATTGCAAGCCCCCTGCGTCTGTCGAGACGTGCGCGCAGCATCGGCGTTTCGATATCGATGTGTCGTGTTTCGATTGGTTTTTTGTTTGATGGGATTGGCAAAGCCGGGGCGGCGGCGGCCCAACGTTTTTCTGCATCAGCAAGGCGGGCCGTGAATTTCCGCCAACGTGCATCAGTGATATGCGTACGGAAATCGCTGGACCACAAATAGCAAAGCTCTTTCCACGCGGTGTCATCATTATGCGGCAATCCGCGATAGATGCGTTCGCAGGCTGCATTGATTGCGATGTCGTCGCGACCTGTCACCGCCCAGCGCGAGAGATTGTATTTGCGCTGTTTCTTGACTGGCACAGGGCACGCTGCCGTCTCAAGCCGCAGCATCTGGTTCGCGTGCGGCTCGTTGCTCAGCGCAAGCGCCTGCGATGGTGCGATCATCGCGCAGTCCGGCTCGGCGTGGATTTTCTCGAAAGCCTGCATAAGGCGCTGCCATTCGCCGCCATTCAATGTCTCTTCGGTGCGATAGCGGCCAGGCCGGTGATCGAAGATCTCCGCATCGCTTGCATAGATACAGAACGCACGGTCATGCACTGCTTTGCGCGCGCGCAAATATTCGCCGTACTCGTCAATGCCAATGTCGTCATGAGCAAGACGTTGCAGTTTCTGGAACGAAACCGTGTTGGTCCAGACAAGCGCAATGCTGCGGCCATCGGGAGAAACGGCCTGTTGCGGCAGATAGCGTGTCTCGCTGTGCCATTCGGGATGCTGCGCTGACGGATTGTCCCAATCCATAAGAATCGCGCGATAACCCGCATCGAGATAAAGCCCGACAAGTCCGCCCGCATAAGCCTGTTCGTTGACAAGCGCGAGCGTCGGCCGCACGCCAAGCAACGCATGATAGATCTCATGGCCGATGCGCAGATTTGCTTCGGTGACTTTCGCAGGCACGAGCGGCCCGATGATCTGCGCATAGCCCGAACCGATGAATTCGATTTTGCCTTGCGCGATCAATGCGCGCGCCTTCGCGATCCAGGCAGGATCGCGCGCAGCGATTTCCTCAAGTGTAAAGCCTGTTGCTTCGATGCCGATGGGGCCATACTTTTCACAAAGTTCAAGCAGCGGCCAATAGCATCGCGCGATCACATCGCCACGTTGTTCTTCTTCAATCGAGGAAAAGGCGAGATTGAGGTGGAACAGTGCAAACAGATTAAGCATGCCCGTCTTGGCGACGCTCCCGCCTGAGCG
>DATHQA010000365.1:0-2684 GCA_035483375.1 Rhizomicrobium sp.
GTGCCCGGCCGCGAATTGACCGTCGCCGTGATGGGGCAGGCGGCGCTCGGCGTCACCGAGATCGTACCGCACACGCCGTTCTATGATTACGAAGCGAAATATGCCGCGGGCGGATCTGAGCATGTGATCCCCGCGCAAATCCCCGATGCGGTCGCCGAAGAAGCGATGCATATCGCCGAACGCGCGCATGCAGCTCTTGGCTGCCGGGGTGTAAGCCGTGCCGATTTCCGTTACGACGACACGCAAGGTGGTCATCATCTCGTGCTGCTCGAAATGAACACGCAGCCCGGCATGACGCCCACATCGCTCGTGCCGGAGCAAGCCGCCTATCGCGGCATGAGTTTCCGCATGCTGGTGCGCTGGATCGTGGAGGATGCGTCATGCGATCGGTGAAGGCGAGCGAGAAGCATGGCCGTTCCCGCGCACAGGTCGCTCGCCGGGCGCAGCCTTCGCCCGTCGCGCGCACTTCGCCCAAACAGGCGGGCCGTAAGGGTGAAACAGGCGGGCTTGCTTCACGCGCGCTCGATGCAGTGCTTTCGCCGTTCCATCTGAAGCGGCCGATGCTTGTGCTGACGCTTGCGCTTGGCGGGCTCGCGGTGCTCGCGGCGTTGTTCATCGGCGGCTATGTGCGTGCGGCTGTCCATGGCGTGGAAGAGGCGCTCGATGCCGTCGCCACGGATGCGGGTTTTGGCATTTCGCAAGTTCACATCGCAGGCAATGCGCGTACGAAGCCGGACGAAATTGCCGCCGTGCTTGGCCTTGCGCCCGGCCAATCGATCTTCGGTGCGGATGTGCATGCGGCACGAGAACGTCTTATGCAGCTTCCCTGGGTGGCCGATGCCGATGTGCGCCGCCGTTTTCCGGACGACATCAGCGTCTCCGTCGTTGAGAAGATGCCGTTTGCCCTGTGGCAGGCACCCAATGGGCTTTATGTCATAGAGCGTTCGGGCGGCGTCATCACGAACAAGGGCGTGGACGAATTTTCGAAACTGCCTCATTTCGTAGGCCTCGGCGCGCCTGAGGCGGGCGCGGAACTCATCGATGCGCTTGCGCCGCATCGTGCCGTTGCCGCCCGCGTGCGTGCGATGGAACGCGTTGGCGAGCGCCGCTGGAACCTTATCCTCGACGACGGCGTCGTCGTGAAGCTGCCCGAGAAAGATTGGCAGCAAGAAATTGCAACGCTTGAGCATCTCATAGTGGACAACGGAATCCTGGAGCGCGATATTTCCGAGATCGATTTGCGCTCGAAGACAACGTTTTTCTTTCTGCTTCGTAACGGGGATCAGAAGCAGCTCGAACGGGGGAAATCGGCCTGATGGGCGAAACAATGCGAGTCCGCACCGGGCAGGCGGAAACTCCGGGCTATCGCACCGGCCTTGTGGCGGTGCTCGATATCGGCTCGTCGAAAACGGTGTGCGTGATCGGCAAAGCCGATCCGGGCAACCTGCGTGTGCTAGGCGCAGCCTTGCGTGAATCGCAAGGCGTGAAGGCGGGCACGATCACGAGCCTCGAACGTGTGGAGGAGTCGATCCGCGATTGCGTCGCGGCGGCGGAAAACCATGCGGATGCTCGCATCCAGAACGTCATCATCTCCGTCAATTGCGGCCAGCCCGTCAGCATCACGGCGCGCACGGCCATGCCGCTCGATGGCGCGCTTGTGACGGACGCGCATCTGCGCGCTTTGCTCGCCGATGGCCGCGCCAAATGCGCGATGGAGGGTTACGAGATCATTCAGTCCGCGCCCACGACCTATGTCGTCGATGAGGCGCGCGGCGTGCGCAATCCGTCTGGCATGTTCTGCCAGCGCATTGGCGTCGCGATGCATGCGGTCGGCGTGAAGCCTTCGCCGCTTCAGAATCTGAAGCTCGCGGTGGAGCGTTGCCATCTATCGGTCGTCGGCACGCTGTTCGCGCCGTTCGCGAGCGGTCTTGCCACGCTGACGCCGGATGAGATGCAGTTGGGCGCGACCGTTATCGATATGGGCGGTGGCGTCACGTCGATCGCCGTCTTCCTCGAAGGCCAGCTCGTGCATGCCGATGTCGTGCCGATGGGCGGCAACCAAGTGACGGTCGATCTCGCGCGTATGCTTGCGGCACCCCTTTCCGCCGCAGAACGGGCAAAGACGCTGCATGGCGCAGCGTTGGGCGATCTCGAATATGGCGCAGATATTGTGAACGTGCCGCAGATGGGCGAGGACGGTGAGGAATCCGGCATGCGCGTGCCGCGCTCCATGCTCACCCGCATCATCCAGGCGCGCATGGAGGAAATTCTCAGCGAGGTGCAAGTGCGCCTTCGCCAGAGCGGTTTCGATGTCGCGGCGGGCAGGCGCGCGGTCATCACGGGCGGCGCGTCCCAGCTTGCGGGCGTGCGGGAACTGGCAGGCCGCGTGCTCAACAAGCAGGTGCGAATCGGCCGCCCGCAGGCATTTCCCGGACTTCCGGCCTCTTCGGCCAGTCCGGACTACTCGACGGCGGTGGGGCTTCTCATGGCGGGCGCGACGATGCCCCCGGAAGTCCTCAACCCGCTTCTCGCACCTGCGGCAGAAGAACCGCGCGAGAAAAGTTTTTTCACCCGGTTAACGGAACGGTTACTCGGGTAAATGCAGAATTAAGGGACGTTAAAAAAACACATTGGGCGTCCATGGGGTGTCAGAGGGAAAGGAGTAAAGGCGACTAAGGAGAAAA
>DATHQA010000366.1:0-2132 GCA_035483375.1 Rhizomicrobium sp.
ATTATCTCACGCGCGGGCATGCACTTGAAAATCATCGCGGTGCGGATATCGATTGATGCGCGACCTTATCGCCACGACGATCGTCATTCTCATCGCCATCGCGATCTACGGATACCGCGCGCGCATCGGTGCGATGCTCAACCATTTCGACAAGGAAAACATCGCGCGCAAGGAACAGGAACTCCGCGATCGCAGCGATTCACTTGCGCATTTCCGCCACACGCTGAAGCTTGCCGAAGAACAGGTCGAGGACGTGAGCGAGATCGTTGAAAGCGATCCGCGCACGGCGACACCCGTCACGCGCTATGTATTCGAAGGCGAGACTTACGCCACGCGCTTTGAAGCCGAGAAAATGCGACAGGACAAGATTCGCGGATTGGCGCGTGAGTTTTATGTCGAATTGCCGCGTGCGTTGGCGAGTAGAGGAAATGGGAAATTGGGGAAAGAGTAACTCGCATTGGCGGGCCATGACAAATGAGTGTGCGATTTGGTTCTTTCCTAAGCCGCCTCGCCTTTCAGCAGTCGCGGCAGTTTGCCGATGCTGCCGCCGGCATGGCGCATGAAGAAACGGCGAAGCGGCCCGATGCTGTCGACAACGCCCATGCCGAGATCGCGCGCGAAACGTAGCGGCGCGATGTCGTTGGAGAACAGGCGATTCAAACCATCCGTTGCGGCCGCCAGCGCCAGCGCATCGAAACGCCGCCAGCGTTCATAGCGTTTCAGCACATCGAGCGCGCCGATATCGAGGCCGAGGCGTGCGGCATCGAGCACGACTTCGGCCATCGCGGCGGCATCTTTCAGACCGAGGTTAAGGCCCTGCCCTGCTATGGGGTGAATCCCATGTGCGGAATCGCCGGCCAGCGCAAAACGCGGCCGCACGTAGTCTCGCGCGATATGGAATTTGAGCGGATAGGACCAGCGCGGCCCTGCCGCTTTCGTTGCCCCAAGATGCGCGCCGAACCGGTTTGCGATTTCCGCATCGAATTCATCGTCCGGCAATTTCATCATCGCAGGCGCAAGCGTTTCCTTTTCCGTCCATACGAGTGAGGAGCGATTGCCCGTCATCGGCAAAATCGCGAACGGGCCGGACGGTAGGAAATGTTCGTAGGCGACACCGTTGTGAGGCTTCTCATGCTCGACCGTCGCCACGATGCCCGTCTGCGGATAGGACCAGCCGACGACGCCGATGCCCTGCGCCACACGCAGTGGCGACTCGCGACCGTCGGCAGCGACAGCAAGACGCGCACGGATCGCTTCGCCATTGGCAAGCGTTGCGGTGACGGACGCGCTTTCCGCTTTCATCTCCGCCACGCCCATTGGCGCGATGAGCGAAAGATTGGGCAGCGTTTCAGCCACAGCGAACAGCGCGGCACGGATATGACGGTTCTCCGCGATATGGCCGAGCAGTTCGCCGATCTCGCGATGATCGAAATGCAGCGAGAAGGGCGAAGCCTCGCGGTTCGCGCCCGCATCGGTCACGAGGATGTCGTTGATCGCCTGCGCGTGCTCGACCAGATGCGGCCAGATCCCCAGCGCCTCGAACATGCGCACGCTGGAATAGGCCAGCGCGCTGACCCGCCCGTCGAAACCCGCGTCCAAAAGCGCGGCCTTCGGCGCGGGGTCGGCGACGGCCACATCGAGCCCACCTTTCGCGAGCGCAATGCCTAGCGTGAGGCCCACCATGCCTCCGCCAGCCACGATCACGTCGATATTCGCTGCCATACCCGAAGCTAGATCGATTTATGGTCCATGCTCAATTGTGTCCGTCATGGGCGGACTTGATCCGCCCATCCATCACGCTTACGTCCGCAAGCGCAAATGAGTCTTTCGGCGCGTCGACACGCACCGGATGGATGGCCGGATTGAATCCGACCATGACGGAATGGCAGGCTGAATAAAAAGCGGGCAGGCCCAAGAATCTGCATATTCTTTGTGCATTTCGCCTGCCCGCAAACGAGTCATCCGGAAAAATATATAGCAATTCCAAATATATACCGCTTTGCAGCATCGCGGCACGCTTCTTGATGAAACGTTAAAGCTGAACTCTGTTCACACATGAAAGGACCAGCGATGAAGCTCATCACGGCGATCATCAAACCCTTCAAGCTCGACGAGGTGCGTGAAGCACTTTC
>DATHQA010000367.1:0-3517 GCA_035483375.1 Rhizomicrobium sp.
GTACCCGATGCGAATTCTGACGGTCGTGCTTTGCGCCCTCATGCTCACGGCGTGCGGTTCCTCCAACGACACCTACACCGATCTCGGCACGACGACGATTTCGAGCGGCAGCGGGCATGTCACGCTGGGGGTCAATTCCTATCTGTGGCATGCAAGCCTCGATACGCTTGCGTTCATGCCGCTGGCCTCGGCCGATCCGTTCGGCGGCGTCATCATCACCGATTGGTATTCGGCGCAGAACGCCCCCAATGAGCGGCTCAAAGTGACCGTCTATATCCTCGACCGCCGCCTGCGCGCGGATGGCCTCAAGATCGCCGTCTTCCGCCAGACGAAGAACGGCAATGTCTGGGCCGATGCGCAGGTCAATCCCGATATGGCGACGAAGCTTGAAGATGCCGTGCTTGCACGCGCCCGCGAATTGCGTCTCGCGAGCGAAGGTTCTGGAAGTTAGGATTTCCCCGCGCTAAGCCTTGCCCGTTCGGCGCATAAGGCGCGGGACGCGTGTGGAGGTTTGTCTAGATGGCGCGGTACGACGCCAGAAAATCGGAAAGCCAGTGGCAGGCGGAATGGAACGCGCGTGGCATCTTCGCGGCGAAGAACGATTACGCGCGGCCCAAATGCTACGTGCTCGAGATGTTTCCCTATCCGTCGGGGCGCATCCATATGGGCCATGTGCGCAATTACACGATGGGAGACGTGATCGCGCGCTTCAAACGCGCGCAAGGGTTCAATGTGCTGCATCCGATGGGTTGGGATGCGTTTGGATTGCCGGCCGAAAACGCCGCGCGCGACAAGGGCATCAATCCGCGCGATTGGACTTACGACAACATCGCCGCGATGCGCGATCAGCTGAAGCTCATGGGGCTTTCGATCGATTGGTCGCGCGAATTCGCGACCTGCGATCCGGCCTATTACAAACATCAGCAGGCATTGTTCATCGATTTCTTCAAGGCAGGATTTGTTTATCGCGCCGAAGCCGATGTGAATTGGGATCCGGTCGACCAGACTGTGCTTGCGAATGAGCAGGTAATCGAAGGCTGTGGCTGGCGCTCCGGCGCATTGGTTGAGCGACGCAAGCTTTCGCAATGGTTCTTCAAGATCACGGCGTTTGCCGATGAATTGTTGCAGGGGCTGGAGACACTCGACCGCTGGCCGGAAAAAGTCCGGCTCATGCAGAAGAACTGGATCGGGCGTTCGGAAGGCTTGCGCTTTGCGTTCGATCTTTCGAACGGCGAAAAGCTCGAAGTGTTTTCGACGCGGCCCGATACGCTGTTCGGCGCGAGTTTCGTGGCGCTTTCGCCCGATCATCCGCTGACGACGGAATTGGCGAAACGCGATGCGAAGCTCGCCGCGTTCGTCACCGAATGCAAACATACGGGAACGGCCGAGGAACTCATCGAGAAGGCGGAGAAGCGTGGCTTCGATACGGGACTGACCGCTGCGCATCCTTTCGATGAGAATTGGAGGCTTCCGGTCTATGTCGCCAATTTCGTGCTCATGGGTTACGGCACGGGCGCGATTTTCGGCTGCCCGGCCCATGACCAGCGCGATCTCGATTTCGCACGCAAATATCATCTGCCTGTTGTGCCCGTCGTCGTGCCGGAGAATGCGGATGCGAAAAGCTTCGCGATTGAGGACGAGGCCTATGTCGGACCGGGCAAGCTTGCCAATTCGCGCTTCCTCGACGGCCTCAATGTCGAAGCCGCGAAAAACGAAGTCGCCATGCGTCTCGAACCGCAAGGCGCGCAACGCACGGTGAATTATCGTTTGCGCGATTGGCTTGTTTCGCGTCAGCGGCCTTGGGGCTGTCCGATCCCGATGGTGCATTGCGCGAAATGCGGTGTTGTGCCCGTCGCGCAATCCGATCTGCCCGTGCTGCTGCCGGAAGAGTTGAAATTCGATGTGCGCGGCAATCTGCTCGATCACGAGCCCACATGGAAACACGTGAAATGCCCATCTTGCGGCGGCGAAGCGGTGCGCGACACCGATACGCTCGATACGTTCGTGGATTCGTCGTGGTATTTCGCGCGCTTTTGTGATCCGCATGCGGACGCGCCCGTAGATCGCGAAGCCGTCGATTATTGGCTGCCCGTCGATCAATATATCGGCGGCATCGAACACGCGATTTTGCATCTCCTCTATTCGCGGTTCTTCACGCGCGCGATGAAGAAGCTCGGCCTTGTCGGCCTCGACGAACCATTCGCCGGTCTCTTCACGCAAGGCATGGTCTGTCACGAAACGTATCAGTCTCCGAACGGCGATTGGCTTCAGCCCGACGAAATCGAAAAACGCGACGGCAAAACGGTCATCAAAGGAACCGATACGCCCGTGACCATCGGCGCTTCGGAGAAGATGTCGAAGTCGAAGAAGAATGTCGTAGCCCCCGAAGCGATCATCGATGCCTATGGTGCCGACACGATCCGCTGGTTCATGCTGTCCGATACGCCGCCGGAACGCGATATCGAATGGACCGATGCCGGCGCGGAAGGCTGCTGGCGTTTCATGCAGCGCATTCATCGCCTCGTGACGGAAACGGAAAATCTTCCCGCAGTCGACACGAAGGTCGGCGATGTGGAAGGCGCACCACTTGAATTGCGCCGCGCCACGCATCGCGCCATCGCGGCGGTGACGGAAGATCTCGCGGCGCTGCGATTCAATCGTGCAGTCGCACGCATCTATGAACTCGCCAATGCGATCAGTGCTGCGGATGCAAGCGTACCAGGCGAAGTGCACCGCGAAGCGCTGGAAGCGCTTGTGCTCCTCCTCGGCCCGATGATGCCACATCTTGCTGAAACGGGTTGGCGAGCGCTCGGCCATGAAACGCTTGTCGCGCAATCGCCCTGGCCTGTCGCTGATGCTTCGCTCGTGCAAGCGGATTCGGTGACGATTGCCGTGCAGATCAACGGCAAATTGCGCGGCACGATCCATGTTGCGCGCGAGGCCGATGAGAACACATTGCGTGAAGCCGCTTTCGCGCTTGACGGCGTGAAGCGCGCACTCGATGGGAAGACGCCGCGCCGCGTCATCGTTGTGCCTGGGCGCATTGTGAATATCGTGCCATGAAACGCGTGCCGCTCATTCTTCTGTGCGCACCGCTTGCGCTTTCGGGCTGCGGATTTCATCCGCTTTATGGATCACAAGGCACTGGTCCCGGCGCGGGGCAACTTTTTTCGTCGATCTATGTCGAACCTGTTGCCAATCGCGTGGGCTATGAATTGCGTGACCGGCTCATCGATCTTCTCGATTCCAAGGGCGATCCGTCCGGCGCGCGTTACAAGCTCAAGATCGATCTCACGGAAGATTCGAGTGCAGTCGCGCTGCAAAGCGACTCCACGATCACGCGCTACAATTATCTTCTGAAGGCCGATTACACGTTGTCCGACGCGGCAGGCAATGTCGTCACGCATGGGCATGAAAGCACGCTGAGCGCCTATAACATCGTGGGCTCGCCTTATGCGTCGATTGTCGATCAGCAGGATGCGGAAAAGCGCGGCGCTTACGATCTTTCCGAACGCAT
>DATHQA010000368.1:0-3900 GCA_035483375.1 Rhizomicrobium sp.
CAGCCGCGCGCATGAGGACATTCATCTCAACATCGAATCGCGGCTGACCGAGATGATCGGGCCTGTGGGAGGGCGGCTTCACACCGCGCGCTCGCGCAACGATCAGGTGGCAACGGATTTCAGGCTTTGGGTGCGCGAGGCGTGTGCACGGGCCGAAGCGGGATTGCTCGCGCTGCAGCGGGCGCTTGTGGATCAGGCCGAGAAGCATGTGGAAACCATCATGCCCGGCTTTACGCATATGCAGCCCGCACAGCCCGTGACGTTCGGGCATCATTGCCTCGCATATGTCGAGATGTTCGGGCGCGATCACGGGCGTTTCGCGGACGCGCGCAAACGCATGAATGAATCGCCGCTTGGCGCCGCGGCGCTTGCGGGCACGCCCTATCCGATCGATCGCAAAGCGACGGCAAGCGCGCTCGGCTTCGACGCGCCGATGCGCAATTCGCTCGACGCCGTGGCGAGCCGCGATTTCGCGCTGGAGTTTCTCGCGGCCGCTTCCATCGCCGCGACGCATCTTTCGCGCCTGGCCGAAGAGATCGTGCTGTGGGCGCAACCCTCCTTCGGCTTTATCACGCTGACGGATGCGTTCACGACCGGCTCCTCGATCATGCCGCAGAAACGCAATCCCGACGCCGCCGAACTCGTGCGCGCGAAATCGGGACGCATTCTTGGAAGTTTCGTTGCGCTCACAACCGTGATGAAGGGCCTTGCCCTCGCCTACGCCAAGGATTTGCAGGAAGACAAGGAAGCGGTGTTCTCCGCCGCCGATGCGCTCGATCTTTCGCTGGCCGCGATGGCGGGCATGGTCGCCGACCTCACGCCGAATGCGGATGCGATGCGCAAAGCCGCCGAAGCAGGTTATCCGACCGCGACCGACCTCGCCGACTGGATCGTGACGAATCTGAAACGCCCGTTTCGTGCGGCGCACCGCATCGCAGGCGCGATCGTCAAACGCGCGGAGGAGCGCAGCGTGACGCTCGACAAGCTTCCCATCGGCGAAATGCAGAATATCGACCAGATGATTACGAAGGATGCGCTCGCCGTGCTCTCGCTCGAAGCAAGCGTGAACGCACGCACGAGCGAAGGCGGCACCGCACCCGCACGCGTGCGCGAACAGGTGGCGTTCTGGCGGGAGAGGCTGAAATGAGAATTCTCCTATCGCTCGCGCTGGCATTGGCGCTCGCAGCCTGCGGCGTCAAGAGCGATTTGCTTCTGCCCAACGGTCAGGCGACGCCCAAGCATCAGCCCGATCCCTCGCGCCCGTCACAGCCCATCGGCCAATGAACCATTTCCATTACAAGAACGGCGTGCTGCACGCCGAAGACATCGATCTCGCCACGCTCGCGCGCGAAGTGGGCACGCCTTTCTATTGCTATGCGAGCGCGACGCTGGAACGCCATTACCGCGTGTTCGCCGCCGCGTTGCCGAAAGACACGCTTATCGCCTATGCGATGAAGGCGAACGACAATCTTGCCGTGCTGAAAACGCTGGCGCGATTGGGCGCGGGCGTCGATGTCGTTTCCGTCGGCGAATTGCTGAAGGCACAGGCCGCAGGCGTTCCCGGCGAACGCATCGTGTTTTCCGGCGTCGGCAAGACGAAGGATGAAATGCGTGCGGGCTTGGCTGCGCACATCCATCAATTCAATGTCGAAAGCGAACCGGAGCTTGAAGCGCTCAACGACGTGGCGCTTGAGATGGGTACACGCGCGTCTGTTGCCTTGCGCGTCAATCCCGATGTCGATGCGAAAACGCATGCGAAGATTTCGACGGGCACATCCGAAACAAAATTCGGAATCCCGTGGAAACATGCGCGCGAAGCCTATGCGCTCGCCGCGCGGCTCAAGGGCATCGAGGTCAAGGGCATCGATGTCCATATCGGAAGCCAAATTGCCGAGCTTGCGCCATTCGAGGCCGCGTTCGCGCGCGTGATGGAGCTTGTGCACACGCTGCGCAGCGAGGGTCACACGATTTCGCGCATCGATCTCGGGGGCGGATTGGGCGTGCCCTATCGCCCGGACAACGAGCCGCCGCCCGATCCGGACGCCTATGGCAAGCTTATCGCGCGCGTGACGAAGGATATCGGCGCGCAGCTTATCTTCGAACCCGGTCGCCTCATCGCCGCCAATGCAGGCGTTCTCATAAGCCGCGTGACCTATGTGAAGCGCGGCGAAGCGAAAGCGTTCCTCATCCTCGATGCGGGCATGAACGATCTCATCCGGCCGGCGCTCTACGATGCGCATCACGAGATCATTCCGGTCGTCGAACCGAACACCGACACGCCGCGCGAAACATACGATGTGGTTGGGCCGGTATGCGAAACCTCGGATCTTTTCGCGCGCGCCCGTGAAATGCCGCGCGTGAAAGCGGGCGATCTCGTCGCGATCATGTCGGCAGGCGCTTACGGCGCGGTGATGGCGTCGTCCTACAATGCGCGCCCGCCCGCGCCCGAAGTGCTTGTGAAGGGCGCGCAATGGAGCGTGGTGCGTCCACGCCTCGGTCACGAAGCACTTATCGCGCTCGACCGCGTGCCCGGCTGGCTCGAGGATTGACGTGACGCTGGAACGCCACATCGCGCTTGCGCGTGCCGCCCTGTTGTGGGAACGCGTGTGGCGTGGGCTTTGGCCCGCAAGCGGCATTGTATGCGTGTATGCGGGCCTCGCTCTGTTCGGCGTGTTCGCATTCCTGCCGGGATGGCTGCACGGCATATTGCTCGCCGCGACATTGTTTGCCTCGGCACTCGCGCTTTACGAAGGCTTCAAGGATTTCCACATACCGCAATGGCGCGATGGCGCGCGCAGGCTGGAGAGCGATGCGGCACTCGCCCATCGCCCGATAAGCGAGGGCGGCGACACGCTCGCCGTCGGGCATAACGACCCAATTGCCGAGGAATTATGGAAAGCACATATCGCGCGCCTGCTCAGTGCGGCGACACTGCGCCCGACATGGCCGCGCGCGAACCTCACCGACCGCGATCCGCGCCATTTGCGTTTTGCGGCGCTTGCATTGCTCATCGCCGGGCTTGCCTTTGCGCGGCAGGACTCGTTTGACCGTCTCACCGAAAGCCTCGATCCGCAATTCGATTCCAATGCCGCGAATGCAACAATCGATGCGTGGATCGATCCGCCCGCCTATACGGGCGAAGCGCCCGTCTATCTGACGGAAGGTGGAAGCACGCAGATTTTTGCCGTGCCCGCGGGATCGCATGTGAATCTGCGCGTGCATGGCGCGAACTACCGTCCGCGTCTTTCCGTCGATCCGGAACCGGCACAGAATGCGACGTTCAAAGGCTCCGGCGGCGAATATGCCGTGACGTTCACGCTTGCCGCCACAAGCGATGTGCATGTGCGCAGCAGCGGACATAGCCTCGGCCGCTGGCATATCAAATCGATCCCCGACAATCCGCCGCTCATCGCGTTTTCACACAAGCCGGAGAAGACGCCGCAAGGCGCGCTGAAGCTCAGCTACACGGCGGGCGATGATTATGGTGTTGTCGGCATACGCGCGATCATCACGCCGGTGAAAGGCTATCTGCGGCCGCTCACCGTCGATCTGCCTGCGAATGCGACAAACGGCAAAACCGTCAATCAAACCTCCTACACCGATCTCACCGAGCATCCCTATGCGGGTATGGATGTGAACATCGTGCTTGAAGCACGCGACGGCGTGGGCCAGACGGGCCATACCGCACCCGTGAGGTTCAAACTGCCGCAGCGCCTCTTCGCCAATCCGCTTGCGCGTGCGCTTGTCGAACAACGCCAGAATCTCGCCGCCGAAGAACGCATGCAGGAAAAGGCGCTGAAGGCGCTCGATGCGCTGACGCTTGCGCCGGATCGCTTCTATCAGAACCAGTCCAATATCTATCTTGCGTTGCGCGCATCCTATTGGGCGTTGTGGAATGCG
>DATHQA010000369.1:0-5110 GCA_035483375.1 Rhizomicrobium sp.
TGAAATCGAACAGGCGCACCTTGTTCATGCATTTGGCGTTATGATCCCGTACGGCTGCAAGCACGGTCTTCTTGAATGCAATGAAGCCATCGGCATCATTGGAGACATAGCGCGCGATCACTGCAAAATTGTCCGGCGGGAAATACCAATAGACGGCGCCGCGATAGTTGCACAGCGCCGCTAATGAAGCACGCAACTCGCTCATCTGCCAGGCGCGCGGCGCAATCGCGCGATCGTTGCGCCTATCCATTTCATGCCGGAATATGGCCGTTGTCATACGACTATAGGCTTCGAAAATATCGGGCCTCTCGCTCGCCGATTGATTTGGCCCGAGCCGCGCTAGCAGATAGACGCCAAGCGCATGCATGCCGAGCGCGCCACCGCTCAGATAACGCGATGTCGTGAGCCACCAATCGCGATGCGGCGTCGGCGCACCGGCTTTCGTCACCGCAAGGCGCAATTCGTCGAAACCGGCACCGATGGGCTGCGATGCTTCGCCATCCTCGAACGGATCGAGAGAGACGACAATCGTCTTCACGCTTGGCTGTGCCGCTGCGTCCTGTATATAGCGGCGGGTTTCATAGGCCGTCGCACTCGAGACGCCATAGTTGAAGCTCTTCATATGAAATGTCGGATCGATCAGAGCCGGATCGAAAGCCATGCGCACGCGGCTTGAGCCGACAAATACGATGTCAGGCTTGATCGTGTCGAACCAGGCAGGTTTCAACACGCGCTCGAAACCGGAAACGGTTTCCACGCTCGCACCCGCGCGATTGTTGAGGATGTAGGCATCGGCAGCGATATTGAACGTGACGATGGCAAGGACGATCGCTCCGGCAACACCGAAAAACCAAAACAGATATCGCCGCGCCGCCATGGATCAGAACTGGAAATAGATGAACGGACTTAGATTCGACAGCGCCATGACGGACACGACGAACAGGAGTCCGAACGCGATTGCGCTGACGGGGCTGGGCGACCATTTCCAGAGTCCGATATCGCGCACGCCCGCGTCCTTGCGCGGCGGCTGAAGCGCCGGCCGCAAGCGCCATGTGATTTCCATGCTGTTCGGCGCAAACCAGATAAGTGTGAAAAGTGCCGTGAATGCTGCTCCAGCGGGCCATCCGAATGTGAGCAATCGGCTGTGCCCGCCCATGCCGACCAGTCCGGCGATCATGAGATGCGCGGCGCTGAAACTATCGGCGCGGAAGACCGTCCAGGCGAAAATGACGGCGAGAAATGTGAGGAGGACGGATAAAGCATGTGTCAAAGGCTGCAAGCGTGAGGGCGTCGATAATCCCGCCGCTTTCAGCAAATTTCGCCATGCATGATTGATGATGAGATAGGCGCCGTGCAGCCCGCCCCAAATCATGAATGTCCAGCTCGCACCATGCCATAGCCCGCCGAGCAGCATCGTGATGAAGATGTTGAGATAGCGCCGCGCCGCGCCATGCCGGTTTCCGCCGAGCGGGATATAGAGATAGTCGCGCAGGAATGTGGACAGCGAAATATGCCACAGCCGCCAGAATTCGATGATGCTCGTGGCCTTGTAGGGCGAATTGAAATTGAAGGGCAGGCGGATGCCGAGCATCGCCGCGGAACCAAGCGCCATGTCCGTATAGCCAGAAAAATCGAAATAGATCTGGAATGCGAAAAACAGTGTGCCCATCCATGCATCGACAAGGCCGATCGATGTGCCCTGATGCGCAGCCGCGAAGACAGCATCCGAAAATGGCGCGATGTTGTCGGCGATGAGCGTCTTTTTAGCGAGGCCTATCGTGAACAGTGTCACGCCGAGGGCGAGATCATTGTCGCGGTCGTCGCGCCCGCGATCCTTCGCAAATTGCGGGATCAGATCGTTATGCCGGATGATCGGGCCTGCGATGAGATGCGGAAAGAAACTCACGAACAGCGAATAATCGAGAAGCGCATATTTCGGCGCGCGCCGCTGCGACGCGTCTACGAGATAGGAAATCTGCTCGAATGTGAAGAACGAAATCGCAAGCGGCAGGAACAGATGCGGAATGGGAAGCGTGGTGCCGAACAAGCCATTCGTCGTCGCAGCAAACAGGCCGGCATATTTGAACCAGGCAATAAGACCGAGATTGAATATGAGGCCGCCTATGAGAAGCATGCGGGGCGAGCGCTTGCTTTCCACGGAGCTTGTTATCGCGCGGCCGATGAAGAAATTGACGATGGTCGATCCGAGCAGAAGCAGGAGGAAATCCGCCCGCCACCATGCGTAAAACACAAGCGATGCAAGGAGAAGAAATGCGCGCTTGAGGCTCGGGAGCCTTGCTTCAAGGAGCCGGAATATGATGACGACAAGCGCGAGAAAGACGAGATACGGATACGAACTGAAAATCATCGCGGTCTCGCCGATACGCGCGTCCGGCGGCGGTCAAACCGCCAAACGCGTATCGGATCAGCTTTCGCTCGGCGCCGGTGTGTGAAGCGCCCATTCGACAATCTGCTTCAGCAACGCGCCCGTCGCGTCGTTGAACGCCATCACGACGCTATCGACGCTGTTCGTGCCCGCCTGCGCTTCCTGTCTCGCGCTGAGACTCCCAACGATACTGCGCGCATGCGTGCGGAATATTTTCGCTTCCACGCTTACCACGACCTTCGGCGGCGCATCCTTCGTCGCGTATTGCGCCTCGAAATCGCGGATGTCGGTTTCGAGCGTGTAGTCCGAATGCAGCGCGGATGTATCGGGGGCCACGCTCGCGATCTTGCCGCTCGCTTCGAACGCCTGCACGAGCACGCTTTGCAGCAGGACGGGCACGCGCCCCGTCCATGCGGCATTCGCGTAATAATCCATCGTCGTCGGCGAATTGCTCAGCGCAATGCGCTCGCTGTCGAGACTGTCGGGTGCCGCAGGGCCTCCGACCTCAAGCGCCCATTTCACTTCAGGCGCGTCGTCGAGCGCACCCATTTGCGGCTTCAGCACATAAAGCTGCGGTGCTGTCGGCGGGCCGAGAATGCCGGAACATCCGGTCGTGAAAAGCAGCGCGCCCGCGCCCGCGAGCAAATGACGGCGATGGAGAATGAGAGTGTTGCTCATTTGGGGGTGTATCCTTCGCGGCGGTCGCCGAACAGAAGTTGCGTCGGCTGTCTGTCAAGTTTGTCGGAAAGACGATTAAGGCTGCTCACCATTTTGCGCGTTTCCATGAGCAAAGACGGGATTTGCGCGAGGCCTTCGCCCGTGACGAACTTGTCGGCGTCGGCTGTGAGTTTCGTCATGTTGTGCACGGTGCCGTCCGCATCCTTCACGGTCATGTCGGCATCGGACATTGTAAGATGCAATTGCGAGAGATCGTCATTGAGCAGCTTCGTGCCTTGCGCGAAATTGCCGAGGATCGTGTCGAGATTGGCGGTGTTCTTCTTCAACTCCGCCGTCACGTCGCGTGTGTTGGCCAGGATTTCGCCGAATGCTTGACGGTTCTGGGCATTCAGAAGATCGGTGATGCGGTCGGCGATGATCTGCAGCTTGTGCACAAGCTCCGGCGCACTATCGACGATCTGCTGGAAGGAGGAGGGCTTCGATTTGATGATCGGATATTTCTGTCCCGGCTCGCGCTCCACAAGTGGAGAATTCTTCGTGCCGCCGTCGATTTCGACATAGGTGCCGCCGGTCAGGCCCTCGCTCGCCATGCTAGCCATGGAATCCTTGTGGATTTTGACGCTCGGCTTTATCTGAAGAGTCACAATGACTTTCTGCGGATCGTCGGGATCGAACGCTACGTCTTTCACGCGGCCGACATCGATGCCGTTGAAGCGCACGATCGTGCCGTCGCCAAGGCCCGTCACCGAACCTTTGAAATAGGTCTGGTAATAGGCGAATTCCTGGCTGTATTGCGCACCTGTCAGCCACAGGATCACGACGACGATGCCGATGATACACATCAGCACGAACGCGCCTACGGCGACATAATTGGCCTTCGTTTCCATCGTCGATTGCCCTCCCGGCTACGACGCGAGCGCGGCACGCCCGCGCACGCCAGAGAAATATTCATGGATCCACGGATGCGGATCCTTGCGCAATTCATCCATCGTTCCCACGCGGATTTTCTTGTCCACGAGCACGGCGATGCGGTCCGTCGTTGCGCGCAACGTGTCGATATCGTGCGTCACCATCACCACGGTAAGGCCGAGACTCTTCTGCAGGTCACGCACAAGGATGTCGAAATTGGCCGCCGAGATGGGATCGAGGCCCGCCGTCGGCTCGTCGAGGAACAGCAATTCCGGATCGAGCGCGAGCGCGCGCGCAAGGCCTGCGCGCTTCTTCATACCGCCGGAAAGCTCGGACGGAAATTTCTTCGCGGTATCTTCGGGCAGGCCGACCATCGAAAGCTTCATCGAAGCGATTTCGTTCATGAGTTCCTGTGACATCGTTGTGTATTCGCGCAAGGGAACCTGGATGTTCTCGGCTACGGTTTGCGAGCTGAACAGCGCGCCTTCCTGGAACAGCACGCCCCAGCGCATTTGCAGCGCGCGCATCTCGATATTGTCGGCATCGGTGATTTTTTTCCCGAATGCCGTGATCGTGCCTTCGAGCGGATGGTTGAGGCCGATGATCGAACGCAGCAGCACGGATTTTCCCGTGCCCGATCCGCCGACCACGCCCATCACTTCGCCGCGCACGATATCGAGATCGATATGGTCGTGGATGATCTGTCCGCCGAAACCGTTCACGATGCCGCGGACGCTGATGACCACTTCGCGATTGGTGCCGGGATCGCTCATCGCTCAGATCCCCAAAATCGAGAACATGATCGAAAACCCGGCATCGAGAACGATGACGAAGAACACGGATTCCACAACCGAACGCGTCGTGAGCTTGCCTACACTTTCGGCATTGCGCTCGACCTTCAGGCCTTCGAAACAGCCGACCAGCCCGATGACGAACGCGAACACGGGCGCCTTGATCATGCCGACAAGGAATGTGTTGAGCGAAATCGCATTCTGCAATTGGCGCAGAAAGGCGGGAACGGAAATGCCGAGATCAGCATAACACATCACCGCGCCGCCGAGCATGCCCATGATGTCGGAGAAGAAAGTAAGGAACGGCAATGCTACGACAAGCCCCGCAATGCGCGGCAGCACGAGC
>DATHQA010000370.1:0-5463 GCA_035483375.1 Rhizomicrobium sp.
GGGCGGGCTGTATTTCACTTCGACGAGGAGCGCGCTGCCGGAGACGAGGAAGCCGACAATGAGGATCACGAACACCGCGGGCCCATCGCCCGCGTCGAACATCGCGTAATCGAGGCCGCAGGCACTGCATGCGCGCGCGAGCTTCAGATAGCCGTCGAACAATTTGCCTTCGCCGCAGCGCGGGCACAGGCCGAAAAGAGCCGCGCGCGGAACGCTCGGGCCCTGTTCGTCCATTTATCCGGCAGTGATCGCCGAGGCTCCCCACACATAGATGCAGGAGAACAGGAACAGCCACACCACGTCGACGAAATGCCAGTACCAAGCGGCCGCTTCGAAGCCGAAATGGCGCGCGGGCGTGAACTGGTCCGCAATTGCGCGGAACAGGCATACGGTCAGGAAGATCGTGCCGATGATGACATGGAAGCCGTGGAAGCCCGTCGCCATGAAGAAGGTCGAGCCATAGATCGCGTCGAAATTGCCCGCACCTGTGGCGAGGTTCATATGCGCAGGATCCGTGAACGGCGCGAGCGCGAGGTGATTGAAGCCGAATGTGAACGGCGCGTGTGTGTACTCATAAGCCTGCACGCAGGTGAACGAGAAGCCCAGCATCACCGTGAGGATGAGGCCCTGGATCGCGCCCTTGCGGTCGCCCGTCTGGATCGCGTGATGCGCCCAGGTCACCGTCGTGCCGGAGGTGTGCAGGATCAGCGTGTTGAGCAGCGGGAAATGCCACGGATCGAGCGTGGTGATACCGGATGGCGGCCATTGCCCGATCGATACATCATGCGGGAACAGCGAAAAATTGAAGAATGCCCAGAACCACGCCACGAAGAACATCACTTCGGACGCGATGAAGAGCAGCATGCCATAGCGCAGATGCAGCTTCACGACGGGCGTGTGATTGCCCTTGACGACCGACTCCGCGATCACGTCGCGCCACCATGACGCCATCGTGAACAGCACAAGCGCCAGCCCGAGGAAGAAAATCCACGGCTGGCCCGCGATGGGCAGGCCCCAGAACGGTGCGTCCTTGTTCATCCAGAACACGGCACCGAGCAGCATGACGAATGCGCCGATGGAGCCGACAACGGGCCACGGGCTCGGATCGACCAGATGATAGTCGTGCTTGACTTCGCTACTCGCCATGATCCCGAACCCCTTTCAATGCGGTGGACCGCCCATCCGCACCAATGTCATTACGAAAAACAATACCACGAGCCCGAGGAGCAGAAGCGCGATGGCGATATTGCGCCCTCGCCGCGCTTTTCTCTCCTGCAGGATTTCGAGTTCTTCATCGTCCATCGCCTCATATCCGCGCGGCCATGGGCGCGATGCCCAGCGCGTGCTCAACGATCAAGGCGGCGAACAACAGGAACAGATAGGCGATGGACGCGCCGAACAGGCGGCGCGCTGCGGGCTCGCGCGCTTCATCCTTCTCGCGCCACACCGATGCTGCTTCCCACAACAGCCACGCGCCCGACATCGCGGACAAAGCGAGATAGAGATACCCCCCCGTACCGACGAAAGCGGGCAGAAGCCCAACCGGCGTGAGCAACAGCGCGTAAGCGAAAATCTGTCTGCGCGTCGATTGCTTGCCGCGCACGACAGGCATCATGGGCACACGCGCACGCGCATAATCCTCGGAGCGGAACAGCGACAGCGCCCAGAAATGCGGCGGCGTCCACAGGAAGATGATCGCGACGAGAATGATGGGCGCGAGGCTGAGCGATCCCGTGACCGCGGCCCAGCCGATGGCGGGCGGCAAGGCACCCGCAAGTCCGCCGATGACGATGTTCTGCGGCGTGCGGCGCTTCAGCCAAAGCGTATAGACGCCGACATAGAAGAACACCGTGAACGCAAGCAGCGCAGCCGCGAGCAGATTCACGAACAGGCCCATGATCGTCACAGCGCCGACCGACATCGCCCAGCCGAACGCAAGCGCTTCCTGGCGTTCGATGCGTCCCATCGGGATCGGCCGCGTCGCCGTGCGCGACATGATCGCGTCGATATCGGAATCATAAGCCATGTTGAGCGCGCCGGACGCGCCCGCGGCCACCGCGATGCAAAGCAGCGCCGTGAAGCCCGTCAGCGGATGGATCGCACCGGGCGCCACGATCATGCCCGCGAGACCCGTGAAGATGACGAGCGACATCACGCGCGGCTTCATCAGCGCGAACCAATCGCCGACGGTCGCGGTTTTGAGCGCGATGGATGCCGCGGCGTTCATCGCTTAATGCGAACCTCCGGTGATGCGCGGCAGCTCATTATACTGATGGAATGGCGGCGGCGAAGGTAATGTCCATTCAAGCGTCGTGGCACCGGCGCCCCATGGATTGTCGCCCGCAACACGCTTCCGCGCGAAGGCTTCCACCATCGTGATGAGGAAAACGATGACGCCGAAGCCCGCCGTGAACGCACCGATGGAGGACACGAAGTTCCAGCCCGCGAACGCATCGGGATAATCGGCGATACGGCGCGGCATTCCGGCAAGACCGAGGAAATGCATCGGGAAGAACGCGATGTTCACGCCGATGAACGTGATCCAGAAATGCAGCTTCGCGAGCGTCTCGTTATACATATAGCCCGTGAATTTCGGGAACCAGAAATACCAGCCGCCGAAGATCGCGAACACCGCACCGAGCGAAAGCACGTAATGGAAGTGCGCGACGACGTAATAGGTATCCTGCAGCACAACATCGACGCCCGCATTGGCAAGCACCACGCCCGTGACACCGCCAACGGTGAACAGGAACACGAAGCCGATCGCCCACAGCATCGGCGTCTTGAACTCGATCGAACCGCCCCACATCGTGGCGATCCAGGAGAATATCTTGATGCCCGTCGGCACGGCGATCACCATCGTCGCGAAGACGAAATAAGCTTTCGTATCGACGCTGAGGCCCACCGTGTACATGTGATGCGCCCAGACGAGGAAGCCGATGAAGCCGATGGCGACCATCGCATAGGCCATGCCGAGATAGCCGAATACGGGCTTCTTCGAGAAGGTCGAGATGATGTGGCTCACCATGCCGAAGCCCGGCAGGATCAGGATGTACACTTCGGGATGGCCGAAGAACCAGAACAGATGCTGATAGAGGATCGGATCGCCGCCGCCTGACGCGTTGAAAAAGCTCGTGCCGAAATGGCGGTCCGCAAGCAGCATCGTGATCGCGCCCGCGAGAACCGGCAGCGAAAGCAGCAGCAGGAACACGGTCACAAGGATCGACCACACGAACAGCGGCATCTTGTGCAGCGTCATGCCCGGCGCGCGCATGTTGAAGATCGTCGTGATGAAATTGATCGCGCCAAGGATCGACGATGCGCCCGCGATATGCAGCGAGAAGATCGCGAAATCCATCGCAGGTCCGGGCGATCCGTAGGTCGAAAGCGGCGCATAGATCGTCCAGCCGCCGCCGACGCCCAATCCGCCGCTATCGCCTTCGACGAACATGCTCATGATGAGCAGCGCGAAAGAGAATGGCAGCAGCCAGAACGAGATGTTGTTCATGCGCGGGAATGCCATGTCCGGCGCGCCGATCATGAGCGGCACAAGCCAATTGCCGAAGCCGCCGATCATCGCCGGCATGATCATGAAGAACACCATGATAAGGCCGTGGCCCGTGACGAACACGTTGAAGCGATGCGGATCGGGGAAGATCTGCAGGCCCGGATACATAAGCTCCGCGCGCATGGCCATCGAAAGCGCACCGCCGATGATCCCCGCGCAGATCGCGAAGATCAGGTACATCGTGCCGATGTCCTTATGGTTCGTGGAATAGACGTAGCGCCGCCAGCCGGTCGGATGGCCGTGGTCTTCATGCGCGTGGGCGTGGGCGGTATCCATAATCGTTCCTATCTCGTTGCGACGCGCGTCTGGGCTTGCGTCCCGTCGATGGCGGCGTATTTCTTCTTGGCCTGCGCAAGCCATGCCTGGAACTCAGGCTCGCTGACGACCTTCACCTCGATAGGCATGAAGGCGTGGCGCGCGCCGCACAGTTCGGAACATTCGCCGTAGAATGTGCCCGTCTGGGTGGCCTCGAACCACGTCTCGTTGATGCGACCCGGCACGGCATCCATCTTCACGCCCATCTGCGGCAGCGCCCAGGAATGGATCACATCGGCGCCGGTCGTCTGCACCGCGACGACCTTGTTTACGGGCACGACAACGATGTTATCGACGCCGAGCAGACGCGGCTCGCCCTTCTTGGCGGCATCCGCATCCGAAAGGCCGAGCGAATCATAGGTGAAGTTCGAGGCCGGATATTCATAGGACCAGAACCACTGCTTGCCGATGGCCTTGATCGTGAGATCGGGTTTCGGAACATCCGCTTCGAAATAGAGAAGCCGGAACGACGGCACCGCGATGACGACAAGGATGAGGACCGGCACGACCGTCCAGATCACTTCGAGCAGTGTATTGTGCTCGGTCTTGCTCGGCACCGGATTGGTGCGTGTGTTGAAGCGCACCATGATGTAAACGAGCAGCAGCGCCACGAAAATCGAAATCGCCGTGATGATGTAGAACACCATCGTATGGAAGCTCTCGATGCGCTCCATCACGGGCGATGCCGCAGGCTGGAACGTCATCTGCCACGGTTGGGGCAGAGCCAATGCCGCACCGGTGCTGAGCATGACCCCGCCCAGCGCAACCGTAATTCTCTTAAAGAACATCAGGCGACCTCGCGAAACATCGGCAGCGGCATGTATTGCACGCCCGCCCCCCGATTCCGAACATCGATTTACGCGCCCTAAGCCACTGAAGTCATTGCGACCTTATGACGCCCGCTCAGAACCGGATTATTCAGTCGATTCAAGTGCTCTGCGAACGGCATTCGGTTCGCGGTCGATAATGGTGAGTAGCACACGCGCGGGACCGTGCGGTTGCCGCCTGCCCTGCTCCCATTGCCGCACCGCAGAGGCCGTGAAGCCGAATCGCGCCGCGAAGTCGGATTGGGAGAGGTTCAGCCGCTCGCGGATGCCTCGCACATCCACTTTCAGAGGAGGCATCAACTTGACGCGGCCCTCCCGCAGCATCTTTTTCCACGCCCGGTCCGAAGGCGTGACCGTGCCGTCCTCACGCGCATGGCGTGCGATATCGGCCTCGGTCGTAGCGTCGATCTTCGCCCAATCAGCCTTCACGCGGCGGGCTTCGCTCTCCGATAGCCGCACGGTAGCGCCGGATTTCGCGCGCATTGGCTTTGCGGAAAGAGATGATGCGGACGATTTTGCCGCGCCTCGTATAGGTCGCGAAGAAGACACGGCCTTCGATTTCTCCGAGTGTACTGACGCGGTCTTCGCCATAATCCTTCCGCCTGTCTTCCCATTCGAAACGTGGCTGGCCAAAAAGCAGCGCCGCGAGAGCAAACGGCAATCCCCGCTCGCGCTCATTCTTTGCGCTCTTGGCCTCGTCGAATTCGATTTCCATACACAGATACTACGTCAATGACCTATATGTCAATGACG
>DATHQA010000371.1:0-2449 GCA_035483375.1 Rhizomicrobium sp.
CAGGCGCGAGCCAGTGATGCGTGTTCACTGCCTGATCGGCGACATAGGCGAGCACCGCATAAGCGCCGCCGAATGTCACAACCGCCATCTTCGAGAAGAACCATCCGAGTTCGGCATAAAGCGATGCCGGTCCGGTTGCGAATGCGATGAGCGCAAGCGGCGCAAACCATACGAACAATCCGCCAAGCGCGGTGATGATCGTGCGCGAAGTTTTCGGCGCGGTATGTGGCAATGCGTTTGCGTCCAGCGCCGCATCGATCAATGGCTCTGATTCTTTTTTGGATGACGGTTGGCTTGGTGCGCTCGCGAAGTATTTCGTGCTCAATGCGCCGACAATTCCGGCGAGCAGCACGATGAGCGGAAATGGCACCGCGAAGAAAAATATTCCGATGAAGGCGAGCGCCGCCAACGCGCGCGAGAAATTCGTTTTCAACGCACGCTTGCCGATGCGCAGCAACGCTTCGATCACCACGGCAACAACCGCAGCCTTCACGCCATAGAACACGCCTTGCAGCAACGGCAATTCGGCGAAGCGCGCATAGAGGATGCTCAGGCCCATCATCACGATCGCGCCGGGAGCCACGAACAACATGCCAGCCGCGATGCCGCCGCGCACGCCGCCGATGAGCCAGCCGATATAGGTCGCGAGTTGCTGCGCCTCCGGCCCCGGCAGCAACATGCAGAAATTGAGCGCGTGCAGATAACGCGTCTCGCCGATCCAGCGTTTCTCTTGGACAAAGATGCGATGCATGAGCGCGATCTGTCCGGCGGGGCCGCCGAAACTGAGCAGTCCGATTTTCGTCCAGACCGCGATCGCCTCGCGCGGGGCCACAAGCCATTTCACAAGTTTGCCCTCCCTAGCGAAAGGGATCAGGCAGAGCTTGGATGGCGCGCCATCTTGGAAACCGGGAGTCTGCGGTGTCCCGGTGGGCAAACGCTAAGGCGCTCGCGTAGGACTGTAAAGCGCCTCTCGTTGTCAGGCGGAATCGGGCGACGTATAAGCCGCCCGTTGCCAACAACAGAATCGCCATGCCCGATTTCGCCGCCCAGCGCCTGACCATGGTTGAGACGCAAGTGCGTCCCAATGACGTCACCGACACGCGCATCCACGACGCGATGCGCGAAGTGCCGCGCGAGCGTTTCGTGCCTGCCGCGAAGAGATCTATGGCCTATGCCGACATGTCGGTGGAGGTCGCGCCGAATCGCTATCTGCTTGAGCCGCGCAGCTTCGCGAAGATGTTGCAGCTGGCGCAGGTCCGGGCGACCGACCGCGTGCTCGATGTCGGGGGAGCGACGGGCTATTCGGCGGCCGTGCTGTCGAAGCTCGGCACAAGCGTCGTGGCGCTGGAACAGGATGCCGATCTCCTGCGCATCACCGATGACACGCTGCGTTCGGTCGGCGCGCACAACGTAACGGTTGTGCAGGGCGCACTGATGAACGGCGACAAAGCGCATGCGCCCTATGACGTCATCTTCGTCAATGGTGCGGTAGGGTCTGCGCCGGACGCTTTGCTCAGCCAATTGGCCGAAGGCGGACGGCTCGTGGCCGTGATCCGCAGCAATTCCCAGGGCCGGGCCAATCTTTTCCTGCGCCAGCACGGGCGCGTGGGCGCGCGAGAGGATTTCGATTCGGCCGTCCCGGACCTCGCCGGTTTCCGGCAGCCCGTTGGATTTGTGTTCTGAATCCCTAGATAAGGGCCGGGGCAGGCCTGTCGCGAAGGGTTCCGATGACGAGATTTTATGCCGGTGTCGCTGTGGCTGCACTGATATGGGTGATGCCCGCATCGGCCGAGACGATGACGCTCAACGAAGCGCTCGCCGTCGCCTATGAGACGAACCCCCAGCTTCAAAGCGCCCGCGCCGCCGTGCGGGCCGCCGACGAGAATGTGGCCCAGGCTAACGCGAATTGGCGGCCCACAATCAATGCGGGCGGCACCTATGGCCCGGAGGAAACGAAGATCTCCGGCCTCGGCACGCTTTCGAGCCAGGACCTCGCGGGGCAGGTGATCATCACGGAACAGATTTTCCGCGGCGGCCGCACCTATGCCGAGATCGCGCGCGCCAAGCAGACGGTGAAGGCCGCGCGCGCGCAATTGCTTGCGGCGGAGCAGAGCGTGCTGCTCGACGCCGTCACGGCCTACATGAATGTCGTGACGGATGAGGCGACGCTGAAGTTGCGTCAAACCAATGTCGATGTGCTTGAGAAACAGCGCAAGGAAACGCAGGAGCAGTTCGATGTCGGCGAGCTCACGCGCACCGATGTCGCGCAATCCGAAGCGCGGCTTGCGGGCGCGAAATCCGATCTGACGACGGCGCAGGGACAACTCGCCGTCGATCGCGCGACATTCGAACAGGTGATCGGCCGTCCTGCCGAAACGCTGGAGCCGCAACCGGCACTGCCGAAACTGCCCGTGAATCCGGACGTAGCCGTTGCCGCGGCGATGCAGGC
>DATHQA010000372.1:0-6355 GCA_035483375.1 Rhizomicrobium sp.
AAAGGCGCGATCATCAAACTGCCGATGGGCGAGGCGCGTTACGGCCTCACCGTCGATGCCATTCTTTCGGTGGAAGACGGTGCGGAGGTTCGCGCAGGCGACGTGCTTGCGCGTATTCCCACGGAAGGTGCGAAAACACGCGACATCACGGGCGGTCTGCCGCGCGTGGCGGAGTTGTTCGAAGCGCGCAAGCCGAAGGAATGCGCCGTGCTTGCCGAGACCGACGGCTTCGTCGAATTCGGCAAGGACTACAAGAACAAGCGCCGCGTCATCGTGAAGCCGAAGAACGACAAGCTCGACCCGACGGAATACCTGATCCCGAAAGGCAAGCATATCAGCGTGCGCGAAGGCGATTTCGTCGAGAAGGGCGATTACATCGTCGAAGGCAATCCATCGCCGCATGACATTCTTCGCATCAAGGGCGTGGAGGAACTCGCAGCCTATCTCGTGAAGGAAATCCAGGACGTCTATCGTCTGCAGGGCGTGAAGATCAACGACAAGCATATCGAAGTGATCGTGCGCCAGATGATGCAGAAGATGGAGATCACCGACGGCGGCGACACCACGTTGCTCGCGGGCGAACAGGTCGATCTGCTGGAGCTGCAGGAGGCGAACAAGAAAGCCGCCGACGAAGGCTTCAAGACCGCCGACGGCCGTCCGGTTCTGCTCGGTATCACGAAGGCGTCGTTGCAGACGCGTTCGGTGTTCTCGGCCGCATCGTTCCAGGAGACGACGCGCGTCCTCACCGACGCCGCCGTCAACGGCAAGGTCGATATGCTAGAAGGCTTGAAGGAAAACGTGATCGTCGGGCGCTTGATCCCGGCGGGCACGGGTGGCGCGATCGCGCGGCTGCGTCATGTGGCCGGCGAGCGCGACAAGGCGATCCAGCAGGAATTGGCGAAAGGCCAGCCTGCGCAGATCGAAGGCCCGGTCGCGGCGGAGTAATCATCCGCTCACTGACTATCGGGACGTCCAGGAAAGAGAGGCCGCTCGTGAGGGCGGCCTTTTCTTTTTGCAATTCGAACCTACATGGAATGTGGGAATCAGGAGTTCGCTACACCGCGGTTGGTGTAGCGTCTTTTCATGTTGCCAAAGCCATTCACATGGGATCGAACGCAGGCGCGCGAGGGCCGTTTCAACGGCAAATTCCTCATCGGCGTGCTGACGACGGGCATTTATTGTTTGCCGTCCTGCACCGCGCGCCAGCCCAAGCCTGAGAATGTACGCATGTTCAAAAGCGAGGCTGAAGCGCAAGCCGCAGGTCTTCGCGCGTGCAAGCGTTGCCGCCCGGATCTGTTCTATCGCGGCGAGGACGGTGACATCCAATTGTTCGACGGATTGACGGGCCGCGTGCGCGCCAATCCCGAAGGTTTCGCCGATGTCGCCGCGATGGCGTCGTCCTGCGGCGTGAGCCAGACAAAACTGGGCCTTCTGTTCCGCGATCATGCGCATCTTGCGCCTGCATCATGGCTACGGCGTGAGCGTGTCCGCGCGGCGCAAAAGCTGCTGCTCAATGGCGAGGAACGCGTCGTCGATATCGGTTATGAGGCAGGATTCGAAAGCGAATCCGTTTTCCATCGCCAATTCCTTTTGCTCGCGCGATTGACGCCTGGCGCCTATCGCGCCCTCGGCAGTTCAGCGGTGTTCCTGCTGCATCTGCCTGCCGGATATCGCACGCAGGAAATTCTCGCCTATCATGCGCGCGATCCCGAAAGCGCGAGCGAGAGAAGCGAGGGCAATCGCATCTGGAAGGCGCTGCTCACGCCCGATGGCGCAGCGGTCCTTGAAATCTCGCTCGAAAGCGACGGTGCATGGTGCCGCGTGCATTCCAAAAAGAAACTGTGCCGCGAGAGCATGGCGCACATGCATGCAAGCGCGCTGCGCATGCTCGGCCTCAACAGTGAAGTTTCGCTGTTCGAATCTCGTGTCGCGCGCGAGCCGCGCATCGGCACATTCTTCGCAAGACGCCGCGGCCTGCGCCTGCCGCTTATTCCTACAGATTTCGACGGACTGTGCTGGGGCATTATCGGCCAGCAGATCAACGTGAAATTCGCGAGCGCCCTTCGCCGAGAGATCGTCAATCTTGCAGGCGAAGACGCAGGTGACGGCATGCGCACGCATCCTACGCCCGAACGCGTCGCTGATATCGGTGTGCCGACGCTCGCCAAGCGCCGCTATTCGCGCTCGAAAGCGGAGTACCTCATCGGCGCCGCGCGCGAAGTGGCCGAAAAACGTCTCGATATCGAAGGCCTGCACGAAGGCTCCGCAGCCGCTGCCGAAAAGAAACTCACCTCTATTCACGGCATCGGCACATGGACGGCGCGCTATGTGATGCTGCGCATGGGCTTTGCCGACAGTGCGCCCGTCGGCGACAGCGCGCTCGCGACCGCGCTGCAGCGCCTGCATGCCACCGAAGAACGCCCCGGCCATGACGAGGTGCATCGCATGATGCAGACCTTCTCGCCGCATCGCAGCCTTGCGACCGCGCATCTCTGGGCGAGCCTCAAGGACGCCAAGGACGCGGCATGAAAACGGAAAAGCGTTACTGGGCGCCGATAGAATCGCGTTTCGGCAAATTCGCCGCCTGGGT
Source organism: Rhizomicrobium sp. (assembly GCA_035483375.1). Lineage (GTDB taxonomy): Bacteria > Pseudomonadota > Alphaproteobacteria > Micropepsales > Micropepsaceae > Rhizomicrobium. The sequence goes on from DATHQA010000372.1 coordinate 2,591, forward strand.
GGACGGCGAGGGCAGGCTGCTGCGCTTCAATCTCCGCGCGAAAGACGCCGCGCATGTCGATCCGTTTGCGGAGAAGAACGAGAAAGCACTTGCGCGCGTGCAAAAACAGATCGCGCAATATGATGCGGGCAAGCGGCAGGATTTCGAATTCGAACTGCTCGCTGAAGGACCGGATTTCCACAAGCAGGTTTGGGACGAACTCATCAAAATCCCGTTCGGCACGACGACGAGTTACGGCGCGCTTGCAAAGAAACTCGGCTATCCAAACTCCGCACGCGCAGTAGGCGTGGCAAATGGATCAAACCCCATAGGACTTATCGTACCATGCCATCGCGTCATCGGCAGCGACGGCAGCCTTACGGGTTATGGCGGCGGGCTGCCGCTCAAACGCGCGCTTCTGGAACACGAAGCGCGCGTTGCCGGCGTACCGCTTGATCTCTTCGCTAGATAGATTTTGAGAGACCAAAAAAGAATCCACGCCGCGGCCCGAATTGCGGCGCGCCCACACCGATGCCCGTGCCGTCGCGTATTTCATATTTCTCATCGAACGCATTGATGATGTCGAATCGCGCAGTGAGGCCGCCCGCACTGCCCAGATCGAACGCGTGGCTCACGCCGACATTGACCTGCACATAACCGGGCACATGATCGCCATTCGGCGTCGCGCCGTCTTTCCGCAGACCAGAACCATAGATGAGATCGGTGCTGAAGCGCGTGCCAAGCCACAGATAGGACGCGCCCGCAGATACGCTTGCGATCTGCTGATGATCAAGCGGGATGTAGTGATCGGCGATATAGGCGAGATCGCCCGGATCGAAATCGAACTGGCTCGTGATGATATCCTTGCCCGCCGCACGCTCCAGCGCCGCGTTCAGATAGGTCGAGAAATCCTCGGTGTCGTATGAGCCCGTGAACTCGACGCCATACTGCCGCCCGGTCAGGTAGTTGAACGGCGTCAGGATGATCGGTGCGCCGAATTGCCCTTCGTCGATCAGATTGTGCGATTGCTTGTCGAAGCCGTCGAGCCCGATCGTCAACCCTTCCAGCAATTGCTGATTGATACCGAGATCGTAGTAATCCGCGCGCTCCGCTTTCGGCGTATCGTCAACTGTCGCTGGTGCGGCGGCCGTCGTGTTGTTGAACAGCGCCACATCTGTCGAGGCCACGAGTTCGATGGGCGGCGGCGAGAAATAGCGCGAAAAGCCCGCATGCACAGTCGTCCCGTCCAGCGGTTGCCATACGATGTTGACACGCGGACTCAGCTGGTCTTCGGCGTCGAAGGCCTGGTACTGGTCGTAACGCAAACCGTAATTCACGGTCAGCGCAGGAAAGATTTTCCATTCATCCTGAAGATAAAGACTATAGCTCCAGGTGTGTTTCGTGCCGTTATCGGCAATCGCGAGCGGCACATCGCTTGTCTGGCAAATACCGTCATCGCACGGCGCGGTGGGCAGCACGTCGGAAGACGTCCGGCTCACAAGATCGTCGGCCTGGTAGATCACACCGCCACGGACCGTATGATCGCCCAAATGCCAAGCGCCTTCCGCCTGCAAGCCGTAAGCTTCGTCACGCTTATAGGCCGTCTGTGCGATGCCGTTGAACAATAGATCGCCGATTTCATCGGGCGTGAAGTACAGGCTCGAATAGCGTCCAAAGCCCGAAATCTGGAAATCGAACGCGCCTTGCGAGCGCAGATAGGACAGGATCGCGAAATGCGTGATCTCGCGCTGCTCCTCGTTCAGCGTATTGCTCGGATAGGTCGATTGCCCGTTTGCGCTGAGCACACCGTTCGGCCCAAGCCCGGTTATGCCGTCGAGCCCCGATGGCTCCAAACCGGCTGTATTCGGAATCTGGAATATGTCGTTCGAGGTTCCGAGAACGGCCGTCACGCTGCTGTGCTGATCCAGAATATCCTGCAGGAATGCAAAGCCATGATATTGGTTCGTGCGGTCATGCAGCGGATCGGATTTGCCGTCCGGTGATTCGATGCCCAGTGTGTTCGTCTGATAATCGCCGGACACGAAGTAATTCAGATTGTCCGATGAGCCGCCGTAATCGAAGCTTGGCTGTATTTCGCTATGGCTGCCGCCATAGATGCTCACATCGCCACCCGGTTCGAACATGCCGGTCTTCGTCTGGATGTCGATGATGCCCGCCGTGCGTAAGCCATATTCCGCGGGCAGTGCGCCGGTCAGCAGCGTGACGGAACCGGCAAGGCGCGGATCGAGCGTCTGCCCGAACACCGAAATGCCTTCGGGGATAATGACGCCGTTGAGGCGGTATTGCAGGCCGTTGTGTTCGCCGCGCACATGCAATTGCCCGAAGGAATCCTGCGCCACGCCCGGGGCCTGAAGGATGATCTGGTTGAGAAGGTTATTATCGCCGCCGGGCTGCGCCTCGATCTCGTCCGCCGTGATCTGGTAGGACGATGCGCCGAGCTGCGTTTGAATGCTATTGCGCGCTTGCGTGAGTTTTTGCGCCGTCACGGTGACGGTTTCGACCGCGCTCGTGTCGGTGGTTTGATCGGCAAAGGCCGGATAAACGAAAGAAAGAGCCGCCACAGCACTTGTGGCCAAAAGAAAACGTTTCATCGCTGAAATTCCCAATACGCGGCGGAGTGGGAAACCCGCGCCGATTGATCCGGAAATGGTGCGCACGCGATGCGAACGGCATCGTTTGCCACGTCATTTGCTCATGAGTTCGGGATCAGGCGTGCGGCGGCGCGCGGCCTTGCCAATTGTGTGAAAGCGCGCGGATGACGGTCGGCGCTTCGATGACAAGCGCGATCGTGGAAACGTTGAATGTCGGCAGCAGAAGCGGCGCGGTCGAAGGCGTTATGAACGCGCCCGCATGTGCGATTTCCTGACAGATGGGGCAGTTCGACGGATCGCCCTTTGGCGGATATTTGTCATGTTCGGCGGGCGCGCCGAGTGCGGCCGCCATCGCGGGCGTCAAATGGATATGCGTCTGCGTGACGTAATTCTGGAACGCGAAGGCAAGCAATGCGAACAGCGTGATCGCAAGCCGGCCCGCCTGCGCGGGCATGAACTTACGAAGGGCGGAACGCTGTTTCACGCAGGAATCCAACAAAGCAACGGCGCGAAACTAAGCCGGATGGGCCGCCGCCGCAACCCGCTAGCGCGAATGTGAAGCGAGCTTGCGCGCCAGTTCCCGCAAAACCGGCTCGCGCCGCGCGGCGAGCGCATTCATTATATTAACGCGTGTTTCGTCACCGGTGCCGCGCGCCGCGCGGTCGAACCACATTACCGCGGCGGTAATGCAACCTTCGGCGGCGAGGATGCTCGCGTAATTATACGCGCCGCGGAAGTAACCGCGCTCGGCGGATTTGCGATACCAATTGCGTGCGGTGCGTGCGTCCGGCTCTACGCCCCAGCCTTCTTCGAAGCAACGCGCCACGAGATTCATCGCGCGCGCATGGCCTTGTTGCGCGGCGCGGAAATACCAAAGGAATGCTTCATTGCAGTCACGCAGCACGCCATTGCCGTCAAGCAGCAGATGGCCGAGATTGTATTGCGCCCAGGCGTCACCTTTTTCAGCGGCGTGGCGATAGCACGTCGCGGCGCGCACGCAATCCTTCGGTGTGCCCCAGCCATTCTCGTGACAACGGCCCAGCATATTGAGCGCTTCGGCGTCACTGCTCGCGGCTGCGCGCGCGAACCACCCGAAGGCTTTGTGCGCATCGGTTTCGAGAAGCTTGCGGCCGAGCAGCAATTGCGCTTCGACAACGCCGCACTGCGCGGCGGC
>DATHQA010000373.1:0-5209 GCA_035483375.1 Rhizomicrobium sp.
TGGCCGAAGCCCAAATCCGGCTCGCGCGGCATCATGAGGGAGACGAGGACGATGAAGAACGCAGCCCGCAAAATCATTCGTCTCTCCCGGTTTCGACGCGAGCAAATTAGGCGCGGAGCCTTTGCGAGCCCCTGAAACGAACCGTTAAACTTGGAGACAGTTCGGTTAATTCCGCCGGTTCCCTCGCACTGGGGAAACGATTCGATGCGAATACGGTTCAGTGTCGATTCAAATAAGCATGGTGTTTGGCTAAAATTGTATGGAGTGGAACTCGGGGCGTGCCGAAGTTTTTAAGATTTTGCTGCGAGGCTTGCGCGATGGAAAAACATCTCCGTGGCCTCAGAAATCTGACTTATATGTGCCTAGGCGCAGGACTCGTGATGTGCGCAGCTTATTATTTCATGAGGTTTCGATTTGGCGTTAATCACGAGGCGGACTTATTGGCTGGCGCCACCCTTTTCATAATGGGGTGTTGCACCAGTCAGATTTTGAAAATTCTCAAGGCACTCGACGCACGGCTGAAACAGATTGAAGATTCTAACACACGAAAAACCCCTTAAAATTATCCGTCATGGGCGGACTCCGCCCATCCATCGAGCGCGCGTCCGCGCGCTGGTTGAATCTTTTGGATGGATGGCCGGGTTAAACCCGGCATGACGGGTTAGGAGTGTTACTTCGCCGCGGGCAGATCGAGCGTGGCGCTGAAGCCTTTGCCGACTTCGCTTTCGAGGATGAGCGTGCCGCCATGCAGTTCGGCGAGCGCTTTCACGACGGTCAAGCCCAACCCCGCGCCATGCGAATGATCGGTCGTGCCGCGGCCGGCCTGTTCGAACGGCTCGAGGATGCGCGCCATATTCTCCGGCGCGACGCCCGGCCCATTGTCGGACACGGTCACGCGCACGCGCTTATCGTCGCCGTTCACGGACAAACGAATGTGCCCGCCATCATGGGTGAAGCTCACCGCGTTCTCGACGAGATTGTGGATCATCGTCATAAGCGCGCTCTCGTCGGCCTGGGTATGCAAGGCTTCACAAGCGGCTGCATCGATGCGCACGCGCTTCTCCGCCGCCTTGCCTTCGAACAATTCCTTCGCCTGCCATGCGGCCGCGCCCGCATCGAGCTTTTCGTGTTTCAGCTCGAAGCGCCCCGCCGCGATCTTTGTAAGATCGAGAATCTGGTTGATGAGCCTTAGCAGATTATGCCCGCCCGCGTGGATAAGGCCCGCATATTCCTCGATCTGTTCGGGCTCGAAGCGGTCGGGCGTGGAGCGCAGCAGATCGGCGAACCCGATGATGGCGTTGAGCGGCGTCTTCAGCTCATGGCTCATCGTGCGCAGTAGCGTCGTCTTGGCGGGCGCGGCGGCGGCCTCGGCGGCGTCGAGCCTGCGCGTGAGGTCGGCGAGGTAGCTCGTTTGACGATGCGCCTCCGCAGCGGTCTTGGCGAGCGCGCGGCGGGCGCGTTCGAGCGCGCGCGTCTGTTCGCCGAGCGCGATCTCCGTGCGCCTGCTGTCGGTGATGTCGGTGAAGATCGTCGTGCGGCCGCCGTCATGCGAAGCGCGCTCGCGCACGAGATAGGCCGTGCCGTTGGCGGCGAGCACGGTCAGCGCGCCCGCTGGCGAATTGTGCGCGTGCAAGCGGCGTTCGATCCAATGATCCACATCGCCTTCAATGGCGAAGAGGCCGGACCGGGCCGTCGCCACGACGATGTCATTGAATATGCGCCCGCGCATTTCATCCGGCGTGCTCGCGCCATGCAATTCCGCATAGACGTGATTGCACATGACGAGACGGTCATGCCGGTCGAAGAACGCGTAGGCATCCGCGGAAAGTTCGATCGCATCTTCGAGACGCGCAAGCGTGTGGCGCGCGGATGTCACATCGCTCCACAGCGCGATCCAGCCGCCTTTCGGCGTGCGCCGCGCCTTGATCTCCACGACGCGTCCGTCGGAAAGCGTGATGTCGAGCGGGCGATATTCGCCATGGCGGAATTGCGCACGCCTGCGCGCGACGAACGCATCGGCGTCGAAGCCTTCGTTTTGCGCGATTTCGTGGCCCGCGATCTCGCGGCGAATCAATTGCTCATAGCTGATGCCGACAAGCGATTCGCGCTCCGGCATCGAGGCGAACAGATAGTTGAAATGACTATTTGCGAAGACGAGATGTTCCGCCGGATCAAACACGGTGATCGCCACGCGCAACGCATCCAGCGCTTCGAATACGGCGCGGCTTGCGTCGAAATCGATGTCGGCATGCGCATGCGCAAACGATGCATTCGCGAGATTCACGGCCCCAGCCATTTCCTCGACCCCGCGCAAATTCTGACCGTTCGCACCTTGCAGAATCGTTGCAATATGGGTCTGCGATCTTGTCTGCGACTCGTCACAGTTACCAAAGCGTGAATCGATACGTGATTCGAATCTTGCAATAAGGCGAACGAAGTTCTGCGCTGTTCAACGTTCGTTAAGCTTGGCGATTGAGGATGCGAAAGGATAATCGGAAAAACGCGTGATGGCGGGATTTGTCGGCATCGTCGAACCGCGCGAGGAAGGCAGGAACCTTCAGCGCCGCAGATTCGCGTTGATCCAGGCAGCGAAAGCGGGATTGGGCGCGTTGCTTGCGCTCGGTTTCGTGGCGATCATGGGCAAGCCCGACACGGTGGAAGCGGTGGCGATTGCGGGGCTTGTGGCGCCTGCTTGCCTCACACTGCTCGCAGGCACGCGCGTGAGCGTGGCGACACTCGAGACGGCCGCACTTGTCCTCTTCGCCGCCCTTATCGGATATCTGGCCGCGCTGACCGGCGGCGTGCTGTCGCCGCTGGCCGTGTGGTTCGTACTCGTTCCGGCGGAGGCCGCCCTTGCCGGGGGCAGGCAGGCTGTGTTCCGCGCCGCGTTCGGGGCGGGTATCGCGCTCGCCGCCGTGGCCCTGGTCCAGGCGATGGGGTGGCTTCCCCATTCGCGGCTGCCCGGCATGCCGTGGGAGCTTTATGCGGGCTCGGTCCTCGCCGCCATCGTGCAGGCGGCGGTCGTTGCCATCGCGGCGCAGGACCGTCAGCGGGAAGCGGATGAGGCTGCGGCCGAGGGCGCGGCCATGTACCGTTTCCTTGCCGACAATGCGATCGACCTTATCACCCGGCACAGCGCGGACGGGCGCATCCTATTCGCAAGCCCTGCTGCGCAAAGCCTTTTGGGCCAGAATGCTGAAGAGCTTTACGGCGTAAATCCGGTAACGCTTAGTCACCCTGACGATGTAAAGGCCGTGGAAGGCGCGATGACCGAGGCCGGATATTATGGCCGCGCCTCGACCGCCGAAGTCCGGCTCAAGCGCCGGGACGGCACGTTCGTCTGGACCGAGATGCGCTGCCGCCCAGCCACGTCTCTGCATGGCGAGGCTGCCGATATTGTCGTCATCACGCGCGATATTACCGAGCGCAAGCGCCACGAACGCGCCCTGATCGAGGCGCGCGACATGGCCGAGGCCGCCTCCAACGCCAAATCCCGTTTCCTCGCCAATATGAGCCATGAGCTGCGCACGCCGCTCAACGCGATCATCGGCTTTTCGGAAGTGATGACGCGCGAGATGTTCGGCGCACTCGGCTCGCCGCGCTATCTCGAATATGCGCGGCTGGTGAACGAATCCGGCGCGCATCTGCTCGAACTCATCAATAGCGTGCTCGACATGTCGAAGATCGAGGCGGGCAAATTCGAGATTTCGGAGGAGATGTTCGACTTCGCCGACGTCGCCAAAAGCGCGCTGCGCTTCGTGAAGCTGCCCGCCGACCGCAAAGGCGTGGCGCTGAAGGCGGCCGTCGCACAGAGCGCGTCCACGATCTTTGCCGACCGGCGCGCGGTGAAGCAGATCCTCATCAATTTGCTCACCAACGGCATCAAATTCACGCCGCGCGGCGGCGAGGTGCGCGTGAGTGCGGTACGCGCGCTGCGCGGCATCGAGATCGCCGTCGCCGATACGGGCATGGGCATCGGGCCGGAAGATCTCGCGCGTCTGGGTCGTCCGTTCGAGCAAGTCGAAGGCGCGCATGTGCGTTCGCAGGAGGGCACGGGGCTGGGCCTCGCACTCGTGCGTGCGCTCGCGCAGAAGCATGGCGGCGATGCCGTCATCGAATCCACGCTCGGAGAAGGCACGATCGTGCGTGTGACGCTGCCGTTTGCGGCGGTATCGGCGGATGGCGGGCGGATTGTTGAGCCGGCTGTGGCCGCTCATGCAGCTGAACCTTCTGAAGAGCTTCGTGGCGCGGCCTAGCGAAATAGCGAGTGGCGCGTGGCGAGTAGCGAATAGATTCGCCATTCGCCCGCAATGATCCCGCGTTTAAAAGCCGGCATCTTCGTCCGCGCACTCATCCGCCGCGCGGAAGTGGCAGGCGCGCAAGCCTATGTCGTGCGCAAAGGCGCGGAGGAGGCGGGCGCGATCTTTCTCAAAGTCTCGCGGCTCGACGGCACGTCGATAATCCTGTCGCAGGCGCGGCGCGGCGAGGGCGACCTCGTCTGGATGAAGGTGCTCGGCGATTCCGCGACCGACGAAGCTGCATCCCGCTATTTCGAGAAGCAGATCAAATTCGATAGCGATCTATGGATCGTCGAAATCGAAGACCGCGAAGGCCGGGTGTTTGTGGATGAACCTATAGTTTAGCGTTGGTTTGTTTTGAATTTATCCAACCAAATTCCGTCATTGTCCGGTCCTGAGCTTTTTTGCGAAGGATCCGGGTGATGACGGAAAATGGACAAGTGTGTTGAAACACAACCCACACACGCCGATTGCGATACGGCGGTCCGGGCGAATCGCGGTTATAAATAACACATGACCATTTCCTACAACGCCATTGCCGGCAAGAACCTCGCGCGCCTTGAGGCGCTGTCGGACGGCGTGTTCGCGGTGTCGATGACGCTGCTCGTTCTCGATCTGCGCGTGCCAGCAGGGGCTGCAGCCACCGTCCACAGCGAAACCGATATCTGGCATCTCGTTCTGGCGTACAGCCCGAAGCTGCTCACCTATCTGATGAGCTTCATGACGCTGGGCATTTTCTGGATCGGCCAGCAGGCGCAGCTCAATCTGCTGGAGCGCACCGACCGCGACTTTGCGTGGCTTCACATAGGCTTCCTCGCCGCGGTTTCGCTCACGCCGTTTTCCACCGCGTTTCTATCGGAGTTCATCACCTATCGCATTCCGCTTCTGGTCTATCTGTTCAACATCCAGAT
>DATHQA010000374.1:0-6132 GCA_035483375.1 Rhizomicrobium sp.
CGCTGTTGACGGCGGCGCTTGCGATGCTCATCGCGATTCCGGTCGGCATTGGCATCGCGATCTTCCTCACCGAGCTTTGCCCCCGCCAATTGAAGCGGCCCGTCGGCATTGCCATCGAATTGCTCGCAGGCATTCCATCCATCATTTACGGCATCTGGGGTCTCTTCGTGCTTGCGCCCGCGTTGCAGGAAACGTTTCAACCCTGGCTCATTTCTTTGTTCGAAAACGTCCCCGTGCTGAAGGATCTTTTCGCAGGTCCGCCTTACGGCATCGGCGTGTTCACCGCAGCCCTCATCCTTTCGATCATGGTGTTGCCGTTCATTTCGGCCGTGACGCGCGATGTGTTCGAAACCGTACCGACGATGTTGAAGGAAGCAGCCTACGGCCTCGGCTGCACGACGTGGGAAGTGATGTGGCGCGTCGTGCTGCCTTATGCGCGCACAGGCGTTGTCGGCGGCGCGATGCTGGCTCTTGGCCGCGCGCTTGGCGAGACGATGGCTGTCACCTTCGTCATCGGCAATGCGCACAGGATCATGCCTTCGCTGTTCGCGCCGGGCACGACGATCTCCGCCACGATTGCCAATGAATTCGCCGAAGCCGAAGGCGGGCTTTATCTGGCCTCGCTTATCGAACTCGGCCTCATCCTGTTCTTCATCACATTCCTCGTGCTTGCGTTCGCGCAACTCATGCTGCGCAGCCTCGAAGCGCGCGCCGGCGGGGGCCGCACATGAACCGTGCGCTCTATCTGCGCCGCAAGACGAGTAATTACGTTTTCCTCACGCTGTCCGTGGGGGCCGCGCTGTTCGGCCTCGTATGGCTGTCGTTCATTCTCTATGCGCTCATCGTGAATGGGTTCGACGGCCTCTCGCTGAAACTGTTCACCGAAATGACGCCTGCGCCGGGATCGGACGGCGGTCTGCTCAATGCGATTGCGGGCTCGCTCGCGATGAGCATCATCGCGGTTCTTGTGGGCACACCCATCGGCATTCTTGCAGGCACTTATCTCGCCGAATATGGCCGTTACGGCCGTCTGGCGGGAACGATCCGCTTCATCAATGACATTCTGCTTAGCGCGCCATCCATCCTGATCGGCCTTTTCGTCTATGTCGTGCTTGTCCTTAACGTGCCGACATCGCCGTTCCAGATCGCATGCACGGCCGTGCTCGGCGACAATTGTCCGATGGGCCATTTCTCGGGCTGGGCCGGCGCAGTGGCGCTCACCGTCATCGTGATTCCCGTTGTCGTGCGCACGACGGAGAACATGCTTCTGCTCGTGCCGAGTTCGCTGCGCGAAGCTGCAGCCGCACTCGGCGCGCCGAGGAGCCGCGTGATCCGTCTCGTGACATGGCGTGCCGCGCGCGCAGGCATCATGACAGGCGTTCTGCTTGCCATCGCGCGCATCTCCGGCGAGACGGCGCCGCTTCTGTTCACGGCGCTGGGCAACCAGTTCTGGAGCAGCAATCTCAACGCGCCTGTCGCGAGCCTGCCGCAAGTCATCTTCAATTTCGCCAATTCGGCTTACACCGATTGGCATAAGCTCGCCTGGGCCGGTGCGTTGCTCATCACATTCGCGGTGTTGACGCTGAGCATCCTGGCGCGCGTGCTCGAATCCAGAGGAAATTCGTGATGAGTGAAGTCAACGGCAAAACGCGCGTCGAAGTCCGCGATCTCTCCTTCTATTACGGCGAGACGAAAGCGCTCAAAAATATTTCGCTGCCGCTCTACGACCGCAAAGTGACCGCGTTCATCGGCCCGTCCGGTTGCGGGAAATCGACGCTGCTGCGTGTGCTCAATCGCATCTATGCGCTTTATCCGAACCAGCGCGCCGAGGGCGAAGTGATCCTCGACGGCGAAAATATCCTGTCTGGCCCACAGGATTTGAACTTGTTGCGCGCGCGCATCGGCATGGTGTTCCAAAAGCCGACGCCGTTTCCGATGACGATTTATGACAATATCGCGTTTGGCATAAAGCTTTACGAGCGTCTGCCCAAATCCGAACTCGATGATCGTGTGCGCAATGCGCTTGAGCGCGCGGCGTTGTGGAGCGAGGTGAAAGACAAGCTGCACGCTTCGGGCTTGAGCCTTTCCGGCGGCCAGCAGCAGCGTCTTTGCATCGCGCGGACGGTTGCGACGAAGCCCGAAGTGATCCTGCTTGACGAGCCGTGCTCGGCGCTCGATCCGATCTCGACGGCGAAAATCGAGGAATTGATCGATGAGCTTTCGAACGAATACACGATCATCATCGTGACGCATAACATGCAGCAGGCGAGCCGCGCGTCGGACTACACCGCGTTCATGTATCTCGGCGAACTCGTCGAATTCGGCGCGACCGAAAAAGTGTTCACGACGCCCGACAACAAACGCACCGAACAATACATCACGGGCCGGTTTGGCTGATTATTTCACGTCCGGATCGATGAGAAGCGTTTGGATTGCTGTATCGGAACAGGCAGATCGTTTTTGATCGTGCTCCACAAAATCGGGTCGTTCACGCCCTCATAACCATGGCGAAGAACATTGCCGAAATCTGCAATTTCGCGCCAAGGGATCTCAGGTGCTTTGGCCTTTGTTTCCTGGGGTATATGACGACTCGCTTCCGAAACAATTTCCAGATTGCGGACAACCGCATCGTGAATGAGCGCATTGGTCCGGAAAACCTCGAACGGCTGGCCGGCAAGAAACGTGTCGATCTTCTCAACGGATTCCGCAATATCCAACAATCGTTCCCGGACGCTTCGCTTCGTCATTAGAAAATTCGGATCGCATCCGCCTCTGCGGTTGTACGGTAACTTGGCCGCAAATTTTCGCGGATTGCCAGATCGGTCGGGCAACCGAGCTGACTTTCCATAAGAAGCCGCATGCCGCAAAAATCGACTAAACTCGGATGACGGTGCATGTCGAACTCCACCATCACATCTACATCGCTTTCGCTGTTGGCCTCTCCCCGCACTGTCGAGCCGAACAAGGCAAGCGAAAGGACGCCGCGTGCCCGAAGTTCGGGCTCGGCCTTTCTCAGTATGCGTATAGCCTCATCGCGCTGCATGCCGGGATCATACCACAATAAGAGAGCAAAAGGTTAATCCTGATCCATCTTCAGCGCGGCGATGAAGGCTTCCTGCGGGATGTCCACTTTGCCGAACTGGCGCATCTTCTTCTTGCCCTCTTTCTGTTTGTCGAGGAGCTTGCGCTTGCGGCTGATGTCGCCGCCGTAACATTTCGCCGTCACGTCCTTGCGCAGCGCGCTGATCGTTTCGCGCGCGATGACCTTGCCGCCGATGGCCGCCTGGATCGGGATCTGGAACAGATGCCGCGGGATGAGTTCCTTCAACTTTTCGCACATCGCGCGCCCGCGCCCTTCCGCACGTGCGCGATTGACGATCATCGAAAGCGCGTCGACGGGCTCGGCATTGACGAGGATCGACATCTTGACGAGGTCGCCTTCCTGATAATCCTCGATGTGATAATCGAAGCTTGCATAGCCTCGGCTCACCGATTTGAGCCGGTCGTAGAAATCGAACACGACTTCGTTGAGCGGCAGGCGATAGATCATCATTGCGCGCGCGCCCGCATAGGTCAGTTCGATCTGCCGTCCGCGCCGGTCCTCGCATAATTTCAGCACGGCACCGAGATATTCGTCGGGCACGAAGATCGTGGCCCTGATCCACGGTTCCTCGATGAACGCGATGCGCGTGACATCGGGCATATCCGTCGGATTGTGCAATTCCTGCATCGTGCCGTTGTTGAGGTGTATGCGGTAAATCACAGACGGCGCGGTCGTGATGAGATCGAGATTGAATTCGCGCTCCAGCCGTTCGCGTATAATCTCCAGATGCAATAGTCCCAGGAACCCGCAACGGAAACCAAATCCCAGCGCTGCAGAACTTTCAGTTTCGTAAGTGAAGCTCGCATCGTTCAGATGCAGCTTGCCCAGCGCTTCGCGCAGATCCTCGAACAGCGCCGCATCGACAGGAAACAATCCACAAAACACCACCTGCTGCGCGGGTTTGAATCCGGGCAGCGGTTCCTGCGTGCCTTTGCGTTCGTCGGTGAGCGTGTCACCGACCTGCGTGTCGGCCACTTCTTTGATGGCGGCGGTGATAAACCCAACCTCGCCGGGGCCGAGCCGCTCCACGGCCACCTGTTTCGGCGTAAACACGCCGACGCGTTCGATCTGATAAACCGCATCGGCCGCCATCATGCGGATTTTCTGGCCGCGCTTCATTTCGCCATCGACGATGCGCACGAGCACGACAACGCCGAGATAGGCGTCGTACCAACTATCCACGAGCAGCGCCTTCAGCGGCGCGCTCACATCGCCTTTCGGCGCGGGCAGGCGGTGCACGATCGCTTCGAGCACGGAATCGATGTTGAGGCCGGTCTTCGCCGAAATCGGAATCGCTTCGGAGGCATCGATGCCGATGACGTCTTCGATCTGCTGCCGCACGCGTTCGGGCTCTGCCGCGGGAAGATCGACCTTGTTGAGCACGGGCACGATTTCGAGATTGGCGTCGATCGCCTGATACACATTGGCGAGTGTCTGCGCCTCCACGCCCTGGCTCGCATCGACGACAAGCAACGCGCCCTCGCACGCGGCCAGACAGCGGCTCACTTCATAGGCGAAATCCACATGACCCGGCGTGTCCATGAGATTAAGCACATAGGTCTCGCCGTCCCGCGCTTTATATTCGAGGCGCACGGTCTGCGCTTTGATCGTGATGCCGCGTTCGCGCTCGATATCCATGGAATCGAGCACCTGTTCCTTCATCTCGCGGCTGGTGAGGCCGCCTGTGACCTGGATCAGCCGGTCGGCAAGCGTGGATTTGCCGTGGTCGATATGTGCGACGATGGAAAAATTGCGGATTTTGGAAAGCTCGGTCATCAGCTGCGCAAACTTCCGCCCGTGGCTTTGGTGACGGCGGCGACGATCTTCTGCGCAATGGCGTCGATCTCCGCATCGGTCAGCGTTTTGTCTTTCGGTTGCAGGCGCATCGCGATGGCAAGCGATTTCTTGCCTTCGGCCACGCCTTTGCCTTCATAAAGGTCGAACACATCGATGCGCTCGATGAGATTGCGTTCGGCATTCTTCGCCGCGCGCAACACATCTTCGGCGGTGATGTTCACATCCACAACAAACGCGAAATCGCGTTCAATGGCCTGATAGGGCGATGGATTGAACTGCGCGCGCGCTTTCCCCTTCGCTTTCGGTTCGGGAATGGCGTCGAGATCGATTTCGAACGCCGCGACCGGACCTTTGAGGTCGAACGCGGCAAGGATTTTCGGATGTACCTCGCCGAAAACGCCGAGCGTTTTGGGGCCAAGCGCGAGCGTGCCGGAGCGGCCGGGATGATACCAATTATGTGCGCCTGCTTTGACGGGCGCGTTCAAGGCTGCGCCCATCGCGGCTTCGAGCGCGGCGAGCATGTCGGCTTTTGCGTCGAATGCATCGGCGGCGTGTGCGGATTTCGTCCAGCTTCGTGCCGCTTCGCCGACGCGGATGCCGGCGGCAACGCTCGTTTGCGCACCGGGCACGCCGCTTGCGAAAGCGGGGCCCATCTCGAACAGCATTTGCTGCGCGAAACCGCGCGCCTGATTGCGCGCGGCGGCGGCGAGCAGAGACGGCAGAAGCGAAGGCCTCAGCGCATCCATATCGGAGGCGATGGGATTTTCGACCTGGCGCGCGTCATCGCCGCCGCCGAACAATTTCGCATGCGCGCGCGGAATGAAGGAATAGGAAACCGTTTCGTCGAATCCGCGTGCGGCGAGTGCGCGGCGCATGATGCGTTTGCGGCGTTGCGATGGCGTCAGCGTTGCATGCGCAATCGCATTGGGTCGCGACATGGCAAGCGACGGCACGGAATCGAGGCCGTGAATGCGCACGACCTCTTCGACAAGATCGGCGGGGCCGGAAACGTCGCTACGCCAGGACGGCGTCGTTACGCGCAACACCGCGCCGTCTTCGACTTTGAAGCCGAGTTTGGTGAGGATCGTGACGATTTCGCTTTTGCTCACTTCGAGTCCGGCAAGCCGCTTCACAAAAGCAGGCTCGAATTCGATGGTCTTTTTCAGATTGGGCGCAGCGCCGGCAACGACGATCTCGGATGGCTCGCCGCCGCAGAAATTGAGGATCATTTT
>DATHQA010000375.1:0-2492 GCA_035483375.1 Rhizomicrobium sp.
ACGCCGTGAAGAAGGCTTCACGCTGCTCGAACTTCTCGTCGTGCTGGCGATCATGGGATTGCTGGCTGCGATCATCGCGCCGCAAGTGCTCAAATATCTCGGCACTTCACGCACGCAGACCGCGCGCGTGCAAATCCAGAACGTGACGGCGGCGCTTGAATTGTTCCGCCTCGATGTCGGGCGTTATCCGACGCCGTCGGAGGGACTGGAGGCGCTTGTCGCAGCACCGTCCACAGCCGCCGGATGGAACGGACCCTATCTGCGCAAGGAAAGCGCGCTGCACGATCCGTGGGGCCAGCCCTATCTCTATCGCGATCCCGGCCAGCATGGCGAAGTGGATGTCTATTCGCTCGGCTCTGATAAGGCCGAAGGCGGCACGGGCGAAGCGCAGGATGTCGGCAATTGGTAGCACCGCATGACGTTGCTTGAAGCCCTTGTTGTCGTGGCTCTCACGGCGCTTGTCGGCGCGATCGAGTTTCCCAATCTCGAACGCGCGATCGGTGTGCTTGCGTTGCGCGAAGCGGCGAGCACGCTGACGGCCGATCTGCGTACCGTGCATGCCGATGCGATGCGCACGGGACAGGACGTGACATTCGCGCTGACCGCCGATGGCCGTGCGTATGGTTGGACCGAAGGGCAGGCGCGCAAAATGCCCGACACTGTTGCCGTTTCGATGTCGCCGAGCGCGATCCGTTTCTTCGCCGATGGCTCGGCGACGGGCGGCACGCTGAAACTGTCCGCAAAGGGGCGCGAAGTGCCCATCTCCATCGACAGCGCCACGGGCAGCGTTTCGGTCGGACAATGAAAAGGCGCGACGAGGGATCGGTGTTGATCGAGGCGATGGTGGCCGCCGCCATCGTCACGCTTTCGCTTGCAGCCCTTTACAGCACGGTCGAGAACAGCGCGCGGCATGGACGCGTGTTGAATGAAAAACGCGTCGCACTTCTCATCGCACAATCGCATCTTGCATCGGTGGGTTCGCTTGTTCCCGTTGCGGAAGGTGTGACGAACGGCATTGACGGTCCTTATGCGTGGAGCGTGCGCATCGATCCCGACAGCAATAGCGATGCGAGCGACGCGGGCCAGCTTTATCAGGTGACGGTGGCCGTGCGTCACGCCAATGGCGGCAACGATATCGTGGCGCTGCACAGTCTCGCGCTGGCGCCGGCGGGTTGAGCCATGAAAGACAGAACCGCCGGTTATGCGCTTATCGAACTCATCGCCAGTCTCGTGATCTTGGGGATGATCAGCACACTGATGGTTTCCGGCGTCGTGGCCGGGCGGCGCGTGTGGGAACGGCTCGATACGAGCAATACGGCGGGCGATAGCGTGAGCGCCGCGCAAATGGCGCTGCGCCAGCGCCTCGAACATGTGTTTCCCGAAACGCGTTACGACTCGCATCCGCCTTATGCGTTTTTCCAAGGCGACACGAGCAGCGTAGCTTTCCTTGCTGAGCCGCGCGATCAGCAACGCCCCAATGCATTACGGCTTTATCATCTTACTCTGGGCACGGACGGCGCGTTGACGCTCGCGTCGGCAAGCGAAGTCGCGATCGATCCGAATGTCAGCGACGACAATCAGGTTCTGCTGCGCGGCGTGCAAAGCCTCAATGTCGATTATTACGGGCCGGGCGGCGATGGCGTGCCTTCCTGGCAATTGCGCTGGAAAGAGCAGCCCGCGCCGCCGCAACTCATCCGCATCCGCGTGCAATTCGCGCCGGGCGATGTGCGGCAATGGCCCGATCTGCTCATCAAGCCTGTCGCGAATGTCGATAGCGAATGCGTCCTTAACGCCGCCACCGGCAAATGCAGGGGGCGCGCATGAATATCAAGGATATTCTGAACGCGGATGTCGAAACGGTAGGCTGGTGGATCGGGCAGGGCTTCGTCTGGTGGATCGACGAACTCGTTTCGATGCTGCCGGAGAGCTTGCGCGCACGCTTCACACGCAACACGGGGACTGTTGTTGAATTCAATGACGATCTCACGCTGCGCAAGGGCAGCGCAGATGAGGCGCCCGATGCGCAAACGCTTTCGCCGCGCGAAAAGCGTAATGTGACGATTGCGCTGCCGCTCAGCAAAGTGCTCACGCGCACGCTCGAATATCCGTTGCTGCCGCTCGCCGATATCCGCCGCATGGTGGCGCTCGATATCGATCGTCTCACGCCTTTCCGCGAAGAGGCGGTGTTCCACGATCTTGAAGTGATCCAGCGCGATCAGCAGAACGAACGGCAAAAGGTTTTGCTCGGTGTGCTGCCGCGCGCGACGGTGACACAGGCGTTATCGCGCGCGGAAGCAAACGATCTCGTGCCGTCCGCCATCGGCGCGATGGGCAATGCGGGTTCTAACATCCATTTCGATTTCCTGCCTGCTGCGCGTAATGCGCAGGGCGCGGGCCGTATGAAGATGTCCTATTGGTGGGCGGCGGTGGGTGTTCTCGCGGCGGCGAATATCGGCTTGCTTGTGTTCCGCGATTCCTCCGATCTCGAAGCC
>DATHQA010000376.1:0-3308 GCA_035483375.1 Rhizomicrobium sp.
AAGCGGTCCTGCACCGTGAGATGCGCGGCGTTCACCGCATCGACATTGATCTTGATGCCGATGCGGTTATCCGCATGAATGAATTCGATCATGCCGCCGGACGCCGCGAACCCATCGAAATCACTGACCGTCAGCACATCCTTGCCCGCGAGCGTTTTCTGCAGTTGCGGCCAATTGGGCTTCTCGTTCGCGTGAACGAAAAGCAGCGAACACGCGCTCGCATCCTGCGCACTGCGCAGGCTGCGGATTTCGATGGCGTGCTGGTTCACGGTGCGACCCGCCATGGGCTGCAAATGGCCGTCGAACGGATCGCCACCGAGCAGGCACACGACGACATTTCCTGCGCCTTGCGCGTGCACATCGGGCCATTGCGTGTATTTGAGGAAATTATAGAGCAGGCCCGCTTTGATCTCCTGCTCGACAAGTTGCACATTGTCATCGGCAAGCGCGGACGCGCCAAACCCAATCGCAAGCAGCAATGCGAGGAACGCACGCACGGGCTTGTTCAGCTGCGCCACGTGAGTCTGCCATAGACGCCGCGCCCGATCGCTATAGCGTTGGAATCCGTCGGATTGCCAATCTCCCGATGCGAATCGTCCGAGAGATTCTGCCCAACCACATCCAATTGCAGTTCGTCCGTCATGCGCCAGCCGATCCGTGCATCAAGCCGCCAATAAGCGCTCACATCATAGCCCGGCAAGGCATCCACGTAATAGACTGTCGTGTCGAAAGCGACTCTATCGGTCACGTCCCATTGCGAGCGGACATTGAATTGGTTCCGCGGCGACTGGCCGACAGCAGCCTCGGAGGCGATGGCTTCGCTACTTGGCGGTCCATCAAGCTGCATATGGAGATAGCTATAGCTAGCCGACAGATTGAGATTCTCCATCGCGCGCCAGTTGAGCACGCCTTCGAAGCCATAGGTTTTGCCCGTCGTCAGATTGGTGCTCTCAAGCGGCAGGATGATATAAATGCTCTGCGGCGGCGGCGTCACCGCGATCGTCGGCGCTTCCAAGCTTAGGGTGGAAAGCCTGCTGTAATCGTTGTAGAAACCCGTCACATCCATTTGCAATGTGGATGTCCATTGCCGGCGATAACCAACTTCGTAGGCGATCAGGTCCTCGCTTTTAAAATCCGGACTCGGTGTCAGTTCCACCACGATAGGGAAAGGAAGGACGCTTGGAGGTATAGTCCCCGTTATAGCCGTTAAATCCCGCTCGATTTCGCTTGGCGTGCGCACGGCGCGAGAAACCGCCGTCCATGCCATATCGTCGGAATCGATAAGCCATTGCAGACGACCGCTCGGCTGCCATTCGAAGCCCGTGAAATCATTGTGCTCGAATTTGGAGCCGAGCGTGAGGAACAAATCGTTTGGGACAACCGTGATCTTGTCCTGCACGAACCCGCTATAGGTTTGTTCGCTGTCGGTATCCTTCACGCCAAAAATAACCGACGTGAAATCGAGCTTGTCCGATGTGTAGCGGTAATGCACGCCCGCGATGAACTTGTTCCATGCAAGAGCGGGCAATTCATATTGCGCGTCGAAATCGAATGTCGTCCGGTGATCTTTCAGCGTCAGCTGGTCGCGCGCAGTGAGATCGACATAGGTCTGCACGGTGAGACTTGAATCTTCGCCGAGCGCCCGATTCCAGCGACCCAGCACATTGCCGCCATCGGCTGTGATGTCTTCCATTTCGACGACATTATAAGGCGCTGCGAACAGCGGCACCGTACGCAATTGGCCTGTCTCACTATGATAGCCATCGCCCTGTAGCGTGAAGGTGTCGCCTGCGCTGTCCACATCCGTATCTGCGCGGAAACCGCCGCGCCATTCCGTCCATTGATCGTTGGCGTTCGCGCCTGAAAGCGTTTCGTCCGGCGCTTCATCGCGATATTTCGCGTAAATGCGCATATGGATATTGTCGTCGATATCTCCGCCGTAACGCGCGGTGACGATTGCGCGGTCCTGATTGCCCGCTGTGACCTTCAGCAGCGCGCCTTTGGTCTGCGATGCTTTTTTCGTGATGATGTTGATGACACCGTTGACGGCATTAGCACCCCACAATGTTGCGCCCGGTCCGCGGATCACCTCGATACGTTCGATATCCTGAAGCGGCAGATCCTGCACATCCCAATAAACGCCGGAGAACAGCGGATCGTAAACCTCTCGCCCATCGATGAGCACAAGCAGCTTGTCGGTCAGCACGCCGTTAAAGCCGCGTACACCCACGGCCCAGGATGCGGCACCACCGCGTGCTACATCCACACCCGGTACAAGCCGCAACAATTCGGGAATCGATGTTGCGCCCGAGCGCGCGATATCTTCGCTTGAGAGCACAAAGACGGCCGCGGGCGCGTCGCCCAATTTCTCCGCCGTTTTGGAAACGGACACGACCGTCGCATCGAAAAGCTGTTCGGGCGAAAGCGCAAACGGATCGACGTCATCCGCCCGCGCGCTTTGCGCAATACAGATAAGCGCCAACGCCGTCCCGTATTGGCGCCAGTTTCCGCCATTCAAGCCATGCTGGCGCAAACGCAACATCCGCCCCTCGGCCCATACCCGCTAACAGACCGATATAGACAGTTTGAATTAAGCAATCGTGTATCGCTGAAGTGATGCATAGTGAAACTTTACTGGTGCATATTGCATCGCAATACGCGTGTTAATAGCGATACATCAATCAGAGATTGCGACAATACGGCTGTTGCAGAAATTCAAATATAGAGGCACCAAGCCTCGCATGACGGCGAACAATATTAATCATGATATTGCTGCAGCATTATCCATGTGACAGCAATCATCACGCGACAACGATGCATTAACTCCACAAATACTAATTTCATCTTGCAACCGTAGGTCGATATGCCGACGTCCGACCGTGTGCCGGGTGTCGGAGCTGAGGCCAATCCGACTCGTCTTAAGCACCCCGCGCTCGCCTTCCTGCTCGACTATTGGCGGCATAAGCGCGGCGACCGGCTTATGCCTTCGCGCGGAGATATCCGCCCTCCGAAATGCGCAATCACCTGGGCTGGGTCGTGATGGCCGATGTCCTGGCCGGCGGACAAGAATTCCGCTACCGCCTTATCGGCACGCTCGTGACCCAGTATTTTCTGACCGAGGCGACTGGCAAGACGCTGACCGACGCCTTTCAGAATCGGGACCGTGGCGTGCTCAACGCCGTGCGTGCCGTGATGCGCAACGTGGCGCGGGACAAAATCGTCATCCGCACCCGTGGCGAGGCGAATGCGATCGCGGCGGGGTTCAAGGCGTTCGAGGCTTTATTCTTGCCGCTCTCCGATGACGGGGA
>DATHQA010000377.1:0-2423 GCA_035483375.1 Rhizomicrobium sp.
CCGTTCACGAACAGGAATTGCATGAGCGAATTGGCGCGGTTGTAGGTAGGCAATCCCGCGTAGCCTGTGAGGCGCAGGCCTTCGCGCGCGGCGTTCACGGATGCTGCATTGTCCGCGAAGTCCCGGCCCATGAGGCGCGAAAGCCGCTTCAAACGGCCCGCAAATAGATCGGCTTCCGCTTCGAGGTCGAGCGTGCGGCGTCCATCCATTGTCAGCGTGAACGCGACTTCGGGATGCGCCATCGCGAGGCGCCTCACAATATCTGTTGTCGCGAGGTCTTCGCTGCGCGCGGATTTCATGAATTTCAAGCGCGCGGGCGTCGCGTAAAACAATTCGCGCACTTCGACACGCGTGCCGGACTGGCCCTGCGAGAGAAAGCCGGTTGGCGCAGGCCCCGTCACTGCCCCGCCCTCCACGCGAATTTCATGCGCGCCGGATGTTTTTGTGCGGCTTGCAACGGTCAGCCGCGACACCGCACCGATGGAGGGCAACGCTTCGCCGCGAAAGCCCAATGTTTCGATATGTGAAAGATCGTCTTCGCCGTTCGCGCGCGGAAGTTTAGATGTCGCGTGGCGTTCGATGGCGAGCAGAAGATCGTCCGCATCCATGCCCTCGCCATCGTCTTCGACAAGGATCAAATCTGCGCCGCCATTGGAAACCGCGATGTCGATGCGCCGCGCGCCCGCATCGAGCGCGTTCTCGACAAGCTCCTTCACGGCGCTGGCCGGCCTCTCAACCACCTCGCCCGCAGCGATGCGGTTGATCGTACCTTCGCCGAGCCTGCGGATTTTCATGGGAAAAGAACCCACCCTCCCCTTGAGGGAGGGTCGAAGGCGGATTTGCACATCAGTGCAAAGACGGCTTCGGGGAGGGGTTCGTGCACCGCTGCAAGACCCCTCCCCGAAAAATTCTTCGCTTCGCTCATCATTTTTCGACCCTCCCTCAAGGGGAGGGTAAATCCGTGGTCAATGCTTCGCAGCCTTAGGATCGACCATTGTGCCCGCGACCACAATGGTCAGGCGGGCGGGGTTGAAGAGACGCTTGGAGACGCGTTTCACATCGTCCACTGTCACGGCCTCGATCAGCGCGTTGCGCTTGACGACATAATCGGCAGGCAATCCTGCGCGCTGGAACGCATTGAGTTGCGCCGAGATGCCTGCATTCGACGCAAAGGCCAGCGGAAAAGAGCCGGTGAGGAACGTCTTCGCGTCGTCGAGTTCTTTCTGCGTCGGCCCGTCATCCACAAATTTCGCCATCGTGGAGCGGATGACATCGAGCGTTTGTTTCATGCCATCCGCGCGCGTCGCCACATCGCCCGCGACCGCGCCTGCTTTGCGATAGGTCGCAAGGCTTGTGTCGATGTCGTAGGTGAGGCCGCGCTGTTCGCGCACGTCCTTCATGAGGCGCGAGGAGAAGCCGCCGCCGCCCAATATATAATTCGCCACATAGGCGGGAATGAAATCGGGATCGGCGCGAAGAATGCCCGGAAGGCCGAACAAAGCGGTGGGCTGCGGCACAGGCATCGGAATCACATGCAGGCCCGGCGCGCCGAGTTTGCCCGGCGGCGGCACAGGCGGCGGCGTGATCGCAGGGATTCCGCCGAATGCGGAGTTGAGCAGCGTGTTGAGCGTCGCCTGATCCACATCGCCCGAAACCGCGATGCGCAAACCGCCGCGCACCCAATGCGTATGCGCGAAATTCTTGATGTCGTCCGGCGTGATTGCGGCAATGCCTGCGGGATCGCCATCGACGGGATGGCCGTAAGGATGGCCGTTGAAGAACACCTGATCGAAGCCGCGCGAGGCCACCGTCGGCGGATCGTCATCGCCCTGATGGATGCTGGTCAGCAATTGCGCGCGCACGCGATTGATCGCGTCTTCGTCGAAGCGCGCCTTGGTGAGCGCGAGGCCCAGCAGCGCGAATGCATCCTTCGCGTTTTCGGAAAGCGTGATGATGGAGACGGTCGTGTAATCGCGGCCCGGCGAAACGGAAAGCTGGATCGCCTTGTCGGCGAGTGCGGCATGGAACGCGGTTGAGTTCTTGTTGCCCGCGCCCTCGTCCAGCAAGGCTGCAGTGAACGCGGCAAGGCCCGCTTTGCCCGCCGGATCGTAAGCGGAGCCCGCGGGGAACGCCGCCGTCATCGCGATGACGGGCACGGTGTGGTCCTCAACGAACCAGACCTGCTCGCCTTTCGGGGCTTGCGGCGTCAGCACGGTGACGGCGTTGGCCGCGCATGGCGCGAGCGCCAATGCGAACATAGTAGCGGTGAGAAATCGCGTGCTCATTTGCCCGGCACCGGTCTGAGGTAACCCGTCACGGATTCGATCTTCACGAGATCCTTGATCGCGGCCTTGCGCACCGCATCGCCGGTGACGGCCTTGATCTCGTCGGGCCAGGCTTCGACATCGGCGACGGTGAGGCCG
>DATHQA010000378.1:0-2214 GCA_035483375.1 Rhizomicrobium sp.
CACGTCCACTTCGCGCGCTTCAATGCCCTGAAAGGCAACCGTGTAAATATGCGCGATTGTCATCGCCGCCCCCGAATGACGGCAATGTTGAGCGAATATTGACGGCGCGCAACTTGCCGGGGCGCAGGAACTGTCTCAAAGTTTGTTGGCTGCCCAACTCGCGAAAAAGCAAAACCATGCTGCAACCATTGCACGACCGTATTCTCGAGACTTACGCGACCGAGCCCAAATATGGCCGCGCTTACGCGTTCGATCCGCCCGTCGATCTTTCGAGTCTGCAATTGTTTCGCGGCGGCGTGCCTTACGAAGCGTTCCGCGCTATGCGCGAGAAGGCGCCTGTGTGCTGGTCGCGCGAGACACTGACGGTCGGCGGTTTCTGGGCGCTCACATCTTATAAGGACGTGCGTGCCGTTTCGCTCGCGCCCGAGACATTCTCGTCCGAATATGGTGGTATCCTCATGGCGTATGGATCGCCGGAGGGGCGGCACCCGCTGCTGCATCGCGCCTCGCTCGACCAGATGATCAATCTCGATGCACCCGTGCATTTCCAATTGCGGCGCGAGCATATGCCGTTCTTCACGCCGCGTTATGTGGCCGATCTCAGGGCGAAGGTCGATGCGAAGGTGACATCGCTGCTCGACCGCATGGCACCTTTGGGCGAATGCGATCTTGTGGAGATGCTGTCGGCGGAATTGCCATTGTTCACATTGTCCGAACTGCTCGGCATTCCCGAAAGCGACAGGCCGAAACTCGTGCGCTGGATGCATTTTCTGGAGATCGCGGCCGCCGTGACGACGGAGAACAATGCCGGCACCATCGACCTTAATTTCTTTCTGGAGTTCCAGAACAACGTCAACGAAATGTTCGATTACGGACAGGCGATCCTGCAATCGCGCCGCAAGGAACCGAAGGAGGATCTGCTGTCCGCGATTGCGCATATCAAGGTCGATGGCGAATATCTGTCACCGGAATATCTCGATGGCTCGTGGCTCTTGATTGTGTTCGCGGGCAATGACACCTCGCGCAATTCGATCTCCGGCACGATGAAACTGCTCACCGAATTTCCGGAGCAGAAGAAGAAGCTTCTCGCCAGTCCGGATTTGCTGACGAATGGCGTGAATGAGGCGATCCGCATGGTCTCGCCCGTCATCTATATGCGCCGCACGGCGAAGAAGGATGGCGAAATACATGGCCAGAAGATCGCCGAGGGCGAAAAGGTCGTCATGTATTATGGCGCGGCCAACCGCGACCCCGAGATTTTCGCAGATCCCGATGCATTCGATGTGGAACGCGCGAACGCGAAGGATCACATCGCTTTCGGTATCGGCCCGCATGTGTGTCTAGGTCAGCGCGTCGCGAATATGCAGATCGAGGCTGTCTATCGCCAATTGCTTGCGCGGTTTCCCGATATGCATTGGACGGGCGAGATCGACATCGCACCGAGCAATTTCGTGCATGCGATCCGAAAACTCGGCGTTGCGTTCACGCCCGAGACATAGGGATCACGTCGAACGCAATCGTCGTGCGCGCATTCGCGCTGTGGAACGGGATCGTGCCGTGCCACATGTAAGACGGAAACAGCACAAGCCTGCCGGCCGCAGGCTTGATCGCGCGGCGTTCTTTCAGGCCAACATCGAAGGGCGGCTCGCCGAATTTGATCCAGCCTTGTTTGGCGGCTTCGTCTTCAATCGCATCGGGCAGCGCGACGTAATAGGCCGAACTGATCCAGCCTTTCTGATGGATGTGGTTCGTATGGAAACCGCAATCATGCAGGCGCGACGACCACGAGCCCGCATAAAGGAATTGCGCCGCGCGCCGCCCGGCAAGCGGGTGCTGCGGATGGTCTTTCAATCCCGCGATATAACGCCCGACCGCTTCGTCGATGCGCTGGCGCAACGCTTCGACAGGCGCATGTCCCGCGCCGAACAGATTCTCAAGCGTCTGTGTGCCGCCACGCAAGGTCTGGTTCGTGAATTCGCGCTTGTCGGTGTGCAGCCGGTCGAGATAATCGTTAAGCGCGGCATTGAACGCCGCCATGTCGTTGAAGCCTTGCGGCGGTTCGAGATCGAACACCTGCACGAAATTCTCATAATCGTTGAGCAATTCCGCACGTTCGTCGCCCAGCAGCGAAAGCGCATTGCCCCAGATCGCAAGCGCGGCCTGATGGAACGGCTCGCGCGCAAGCGCGCGCTCGGCCATGTTCACGCTTTTCTT
>DATHQA010000379.1:0-2083 GCA_035483375.1 Rhizomicrobium sp.
TATCCCGGCACGACACTGACGGCGACGTCCGAAGTGATCGGATTGAAAGAGAATTCGAACAAGCAGACGGGCGTCGTTTATGTGCGCACGGATGGCTTCGACGAGCATGACGAGAAAGTGCTCACCTATGTGCGCTGGGTCATGGTGAGGAAGCGCGACGCGAATGCGGCGGTCGCAGCCGCGCATGTGCCCACGCTCACCGAAAGCGTTTCGCCCGATGCGCTATTGGTAAATCATCATCTCGACTACCGCACCTTCTTCGACGCAGCCCAATCCGGCAGCCCGCATGTGTGGGAGGATTACGAGCCCGGCGAGAAGATTGACCATGTGGACGGCATGACGGTCGAGGAATCCGATCACATGCTTGCGACGCGGCTTTACCAGAACACCGCGCGCGTGCATTTCAACCAATATACCGAAGGCAAAGGCCGTTTCGGCAAGCGGCTTATCTATGGCGGCCATGTCATCAGCCTGGCGCGTGCGCTTTCGTTCAATGGGCTCGCTAATGCGCTTTCGATTGCCGCGATCAATGGCGGCCGCCATGTCAATCCGCTGTTCGCGGGCGAGACCGTGTTTGCGTGGAGCCAGGTGCTCGAAAAAGCCAATATCGGCCGCAAGGATTGCGGTGCGTTGCGCCTACGCCTTGTCGCGACGAAGGATCTTCCGTGTACGGAATTCCCTGACAAGGGCGCAGACGGGCAATATCCCGCCAATGTCATTCTCGATTTCGATTACTGGGCATTGATGCCGCGGCGGGGTTGATGGCAGTTCTCGACCGCTATCGCGCGTTGATAGCGGAACGCGCCCTCAAACCCGATGCGGCACAGGCCGATGCAGCGGCGAAACTCGATGCGCTTGCGCGCGCGCTGAAGAATTATCGCCTGGGGCGCAGGTTTTTCTTTGCGAAGCGCGAAACGCCGCGCGGGCTTTATCTGTGGGGCGATGTCGGGCGCGGCAAATCCATGCTTATGGATTTGTTTTTCGAGAACGCGCAGATCGCGGCCAAAACGCGCGTGCATTTCAACGCCTTCATGGTCGATACGCATGCGCGCATTTTCGCGGAACGCGAGCGGGGTGAGCATGACGATCCCATTCCGCCCGTCGCCGAAGCGATTGCGGCGAAAGCGGCGCTGCTGTGTTTCGACGAATTCCAGGTGAGCGATGTCGCCGATGCGATGATCCTGGGTCGATTGTTCGAGCATCTGTTCACGATGGGCGTTGTGATTGTCGCGACCTCGAACACCGCGCCCACGCGGCTTTACGAAGGCGGCCTCAACCGCCAGCTTTTCCTGCCTTTCATCGCGCTCATCGAGAAAAAGCTTGAGGTGCTCAATCTCAACGGCACGGTCGATTATCGCCTGCATCGCATGAGGGGCATGAATACCTATATTACGCCTTTGGATGCGGAGGCGGATCGCACGATGGATGAGGATTGGCAGGCTTTGACGGAAAATGCGGAAAGCGAAACGGTCGACCTGCATGTGCTGGGCCGCACGATTGTGGTTCCGCGTGCTGCGAATGGCGTTGCACGTTTTGAATTTGCCGACCTTTGCGCGAAGCCGCTTGCGGCAGCGGATTATTTGGCCATCGCGCACGCATTTCACACGGTAATGATCGATCATGTGCCCGTTATGCGCAATCGCGATGAAGCACGCCGTTTCGTGCTGCTCATCGATACGCTCTACGATGAAGGCGTGAAGTTTGTTTGTTCCGCGGAGGCCGCGCCCGATGCGCTGTATGCGACCGGCGACGGCGCGGACGCATTCCGCCGCACGGCCTCGCGCCTCGCGGAAATGCAAAGCGCGGATTATCTGACGCGCGGGCATACCGTCGAACACCAGCGTGCGGATGTCGATTGATGCGCGATCTCATCGCCACGACCATCGTCATTCTCATCGCCATCGCGATTTATGGATATCGCGCGCGCATCCTTGCGAGGCTTAAACGTTTCGATGCGGAGAATGTGGCGCGTAAAGAACAGGAAATGCGGGACCGCGCGGATTCGCTCGCCCATTTCCGCCACACGCTGAAACTTGCCGAAGAACAGGTCGAAGCGGTGAACGAAATCGTCGAAAGCGATCCG
>DATHQA010000380.1:0-2971 GCA_035483375.1 Rhizomicrobium sp.
CAGCGTAGGATCGATATCGGGTTTGCGGTCGAAGGTGAGCGTGAGCACGCTGCCGTCAATCGCGGGCGTTACATGCGCGGGCGGATCAAGCGTGAACAGAATGCGCCCGAAACCGCTCGAAACATCGCCGCGAAAGGAATCCGCGCGCGCGGGCTCGATGGTGAATACGCATGCGGCCAGAAGCGCCGCTTTCGCGAAGCGGCGAAAGAAGATCTGCGTTGTAAGATGCTCGCGCAATTACCCGCCCGATGGGGTGGGCGCCGGATTTGCGGCGGCAGGCGCAGGCGTTGCTGCGGCAGTGGCCGTTTGCGGCGCGGGAGAAGCGGGCGCTTGCGTTGCCTGCGCGGTCACGGGCGCGGGCGTTGCGGGAAGCTTGAGGCGGCCTGCAAGGTGCACGGTCAGTTTCTGCGCCGCTTCCGGTTCCATCTGCGCCATCACGGGCGCGAGCGCATCGGCCTTCATGCCGGTCGCCACGGGCACGAGCACATCGTCGCTCAGCGTGTTGAAGATATGCGCCGCATCGCGCGGCTTCATGTCGGAATAGACCTTCACGAGATTGGCGATTTGTTTGGCCTGTTCCGTGTCGCGCTGATTCATGAGTGCTGCGATCTGCGTTTGCAGGTCTTTCAGCGTTGCGATCTTCGCATCCACGCGTTTTTCGGCAGCGGCGATAAGATTCGCGCGCATGTCGAGATCGGCGCTGCGCGCGTCAAGCTCGGCGCGGCGTTTGGCAAGGCTCGACAGCACATCCACTTCGGATGCCGACGACGTGCCGGCGTCTTCGTCATCGCCATGTGAAACGATTGGCGTGGTCGATGCGCTCGGCTGTTGCACGGCGGGCGTTGTGCTGCCCGCTTGCGCGCGCGCGTCACTGGTGACACTCGCGACTTTCAGCGCAAGCAATGTCCCCGTCGCAAGCATGACGGCGGGCAACAAACGCGCATATCTAAGGAACGCGCGTGGTTTCACCGCACCGCCCTCAAGGCGTCGAGGCGGCCCATGACGGAACCGGAAGGCAGCGTGTTGGAACGCGCGGGCTTTGCCGTTGCGGTGTTCGTGATGCGCTCCGCGATGCGTTCGCCCGCCGATGTGATGACCGTCAATTCATCGATGAGCGTGTGAGCGCGGGTGAGTTTTTCATCGAGCGAGGTGGCGGCGTCACCGGCCGCTGCCTTCAGCGCGCGCATCGAGGCGCCCGCCGCAGCAATCGCTTCGTTCAATTCGCCAATGGTTTCTTTCAACCCATCCTGACCTGCGCGCAAGGCGGCTAACCTGCGCTCCAGCAGGATGCAATAGACAAGCGTTGCGGCCAGAAGCCCCATCAGAATCAATTCGACGGCAAGCGTCAGCGTCATGATGATTTTCCCCTATAATCCACGCGAGGCATCGGTACGTTCGATAGCGTCTTCCACGCGCACGGCGACGGATGAGCCCACGCGGCCCATGCGCCCGCGCAACAGCGGCACCCCGCCGCAACGCAGTTCGATTTTGGAATCCGGTCCGGCGTTCAGCATCATCGTCTCGCCGACCTGCATGCTCATAATCTTGTTGAGCGACATGGTTTGTTCGTCGAGGATCGCATTCACCTGCACCTTGGTGGACCACAATTCGGTCGCCAGATGGCTTTCCCAGATGGAATCGCGGCCGAATTTCTCGCCCATGAATTGCTGCAACAGCAATTTGCGGATGGGCTCCAGCGTCGCGTAAGGCAGCAGCAATTCGGTGCGGCCGCCGCGATCTTCCATGTCGATGCGAAGCTTCACAAGGATCGCCGCATTGGCGGGGCGCGCAATCGCGGCGAAGCGCGGATTGGTTTCGAGGCGGTCCAGCGTGAAATTGACGGGCGCGAGCGGCTCGAACGCCTGACACATATCCTGAAGGATCACTTCGGTCATACGCTGCACGAGCGTGCGCTCGATTGTCGTATAAGGCCTGCCTTCGATACGCATCGCCGATGTGCCGCGGCGTCCGCCGAGCAGCACGTCCACAATCGAATAGATGAGGTTCGAATCCACCGTGAAAAGCCCGTAATTGTCGAGCTGTTCGGCGCGGAACACGGCAAGGATTGCGGGCAGCGGAATCGAGTTCAGATAATCTCCGAAACGGATCGACGTGATATTGTCGAGGCTCACTTCCACGTTGTCAGATGTGAAATTCCTCAAGCTTGTGGTCATCAACCGCACAAGCCGGTCGAACACGATTTCGAGCATCGGCAGGCGTTCATAGGACACAAGCGCCGAATTGATGATGGCGCGAATGCCGCTTTGATCCTGCAATTGCTCGTCATTCACATCGAAGCCCAGAAGGCTGTCGATCTCTTCCTGATTGAGAATGCGTTCGGCGCTGGCCCCTTGGGCTGCGGATACCGGTTCCGCTGCGGCCGCGTCGGCTTCTGCTTGAGGCGTGCTTTCAGTTTCGTCTGCCATTTTTTATCCGTTATTGGACGATCATTTCTTTGAGAAGCACATCGCGCACGCGATAGGGCGCGGCGGCGACATTGATACGGCGGAGCAGTTCTTCCTTCAGCCGCATCACGCCCGCGCTGCCGCGCAGATCGTCGATGCGCAATTCACGCAGATAGCCCTGGAACTGGTCCACAATGCGCGGCATGAACGCCTGAATGCCCGCCTTCTCCTCCGGCGTGTTCAGTTCGAGCGAGACGGACAGTTTCAGATAGGCGGGCGCGCCATCCGGCGTCTGGATGTTCACGATGATGTTTGACATATCATAATAGGTCACTGTCGGCGGAACGAGGGGCGCGGCGCTTGCCTGCGCCATCTCGGTCGGCTTGGGCGTCGCGAACAGGAAGAAATAGGCGGCAGCACCCCCGCCCAGCAGCAGGACAAGCACGGCCCCGCCCGCAATGAGCATCATCTTGCCGCCGAAGCGCTTCTTCTTGGGCGCCTCGCCCGCGGTCTCGTCTTCGCCGCCTTCCGACTTCTCTTCGGATTTGCCCTCGGCGTCGCCGTCC
>DATHQA010000381.1:0-2127 GCA_035483375.1 Rhizomicrobium sp.
TCGCAGGCGCTGACGAATGTGCTGAAGAACGCCGTCGAAGCTATTCAGGCGCGCCATGCCGAAGACGACAATATGCCCGGTCACATAGACATCGTGCTCGACACGACACCGGAGCGCGTGTCGTTCATCGTAACCGACAATGGAATAGGTCTGCCGGCGCAGCATCGTCATCGTTTGACCGAGCCTTATGTCACGACGCGCGCGAAGGGAACGGGCTTGGGCCTTGCCATCGTGCGCAAGATCATGGAAGACCATGGCGGCGAAATCGCCATTGCAGATGCCGAACAACAGGGAGCCGAGATTCGCCTCGTGTTTCCGGCAAAACAAAAAAGCCTGAAAGACAAAGGAGCAATGGATGAGCAAGAACGGATCGCAGATCGCGTCTGAAATTCTCGTCGTGGATGACGAGGAGGACATTCGCGGCCTCATTTCCGGAATCCTCCGCGACGAGGGCTATGAAACACGCATGGCCGCGGACAGCGACGCAACGCTCACTGCCATTCGCCAGCGCAGGCCGCAGCTCGTCGTGCTCGATATCTGGCTGCAAGGCAGCAAGCTTGACGGCATTCAGGTGCTCGATCTCATCAAGCGCGAAAACCCCGATCTGCCTGTCGTGATGATCTCCGGCCACGGCACGATCGAAACCGCCGTCGCGTCGATCCGCAAAGGCGCCTATGACTTCATCGAGAAGCCTTTCAAATCGGATCGTTTGATCCATGTCGTGGCGCGCGCGCTCGAAGCCGCGCGTTTGAAGCGCGAGATTCAGGAACTGAAACTGAAGGCGGGCGATGATTCCGAACTCGTGGGCGTTTCGTCGGCGATTTCGCAATTGCGCCAGCTCGTGGACAAGATCGCGCCCGCCGGATCGCGCGTGCTTATTTCCGGGCCGTCCGGTTCGGGCAAGGAGGTTGTGGCGCGGCTTATCCATGCGCGCTCGCGCCGTTCGTCCAACGCATTTGTCGCCGTCAATTGCGCGAATATGGAACCGTCCCATATCGAAGCGGAATTGTTCGGCGTCGAAAATCCGGACGGGCCGTGCAAAACGGGCTTATTGGAGCTCGCGCATAACGGCACGCTTTACCTCGACGAAGTCTCCGACATGCCGCTGGAGACGCAAGGCAAGATCCTGCGCGTGCTTGTGGACCAGACGTTCCAGCGCGTCGGCGGCACGACGCGCGTGCAGGTCGATGCGCGCATCATTTCGTCCTCCACGCGCGATCTCCGGCAGGAGATCGACAATAGCCGCTTCCGCGAAGATCTTTATCATCGCCTCAATGTCGTGCCCGTGCGCGTGCCGTCGCTCGCCGAACGGCGCGACGACATTCCGCTGCTCGTGTCGCATTTCATGAAGCGGTTGTCGGCGGCGTCCGGCCTAGCGATGCGTGAGATCGGCGATGACGCGATGGCCGTGCTGCAGGCCCATCACTGGCCCGGCAATGTGCGCCAACTGCGCAATATCGTTGAGAGGCTTCTCATTCTTGCCAGCGACGATGCGCTCGAAGCGATTTCCGCCGATCTCCTGCCGCCCGATCTTGGCGCAAGCGCGGGCTGGGGCAATGGCGGCAAGGGCGATCTCGTGATCTCCATGCCGCTGCGCGAGGCGCGCGAAATCTTCGAACGCGATTATCTGCTCGCGCAGATCAACCGCTTCGGCGGCAACATCTCGCGCACCGCCGCCTTCATCGGCATGGAGCGTTCGGCGCTGCATCGCAAGCTCAAGCTGCTCGGCGTCGGTTCTCACGTCCGCGATCAACCGTTCAACGCATGAGCGAATTGCGCTGGCCGTTGCATGGCCCCAAGGGCCGCATCGCTTATGTGAATGGCCGTTATGTGCCGCATGCGCAGGCAGGCGTGCATGTCGAAGATCGCGGGCTGCAATTGGGCGATGCGGTCTATGAGGTTTTCGGCATCATCGGCTCGCGGCTGATGGATGAGGAAGAACATCTCGACCGCCTCGAACACTCGCTGCACGAAATCCGCAGCGAAATGCCCATGCCGCGGCATGCGCTCAAATTCGTGCTGCGCGAAATCGTGCGTCGAAATCGCCTGCGCGACGGCATGGTCTATCTGCAAGTCACACGCGGAGCCATCACGCGCGATCATCCGATACCGGCCTCCGTGCCGCGC